>NZ_JBIVUV010000009.1:0-112118 GCF_044768525.1 Streptomyces sp. NPDC091287 | reverse complement strand
CCTGTGCGGGTGGTTCTTTTTATCCATACGATCCTGGGGGGGACTCGGCCGGACCCCCGCGCGTGGTGCCGACCGAAATCGGGTGGGGGGGGCGTCCGGCGGGGGGGGCGGCGGGGCCCCCCCGGCCGCCCCCACTCCCTCGCCGACGGGCTCAGGCGCCGATCGGTGCGGGCCGCTCGACGCCGCCCGCAACGTCGTTGACGCCCGGCGAGGCGCTGCCGCCCCGACCACCGTCGCCGGAGAGCGGCCCGCCCGTCGCCGCCGCCCGCCGGGCGCGGAGACCGAACGCGCTGACGGCGGCGGTCAGGGCGGCGGCCAGCGGGACGACCAGGGCCGCCCGGTAGCCGTCGAGGAGGGCGGCGGACGACGTGCCGTCCGTGGCGGCGATGTTGACGGCGGCCACCGCCGACAGCCCCAGCGCGGCCCCGAACTGGAAGGACGTGTAGAGCAGCCCGCCCGCCACACCCTGCTCCTCCTCGGCGATGCCGTCGGTGGCCACGATGGTGAGGGGCCCGTAGACCAGGGAGAAGGACACGCCCAGGAGGAGCAGGCCGGGGAACATCGCCGCGTACGTCCAGTCCTCGGCGATCGGCAGGAACAGGGCGTACGACAGCGACGCGACGAGCAGCCCGCCGAAGATGACCCGGGCGTCGCCGAACCGGGCCACCAGCCTCGGGGTGAGGAGCGGCGAGAGGACCGCGTCCACACCGATCACGATCAGCGCGAAGCTGGTCCGCAGGGACGACCAGCCGCGCAGCTCCTGGAGGTAGAGCACGGCGATGAACTGGAAGCCGAAGAATCCCGCGGCGAACAGCAGCCCCGACACATTGGCGCGGACCAGCGCCCCGCTGCGGAAGAGGCCCAGGCGCACCAGCGGTGAGGACGAGGCGCGCTCGATGAGGACGAACGCGAGGAAGAGGAGCAGGGCCGCGCCGATCGTGCCGACGGTCCAGGCGGCCGGGACGTGCGTGGCCCGCTCGACGCCGAAGACGAGCAGCAGGATCCCGGCGGTGACGGCGACCGCCCCGGCGAGGTCGACGCCCTGCCCTGCGCGGTCCGGCCGGGGCGAGGCGGGGACGAGCGCGAGCGCGGCGAGGAGGATGCCGAACGAGAGGATGACCGGGGCGAAGAACACCCAGCGCCAGTCGATGGCGGAGAGCAGCCCTCCGACGACCAGGCCGATCGAGAAGCCCCCGGCGGCGGTGCCCGCGTAGACCAGCAGGGCCTTGTTGCGCTGCGGCCCCTCCGGGAAGCCGGTGGTGATGATCGACAGGCCGGCCGGGGTCATGAAGGCCGCGGCGATCCCCGTCACGAAGCGGGCGACGACCAGCATCCAGCCCTCGGTGGCCAGCCCGCCCAGACCGGAGAAGAGCAGGAACACCACGAGCCAGAGGACGAACATCCGGCGGCGGCCGAACAGGTCGGCCGCCCGTCCGCCCAGCAGCATGAAGCCGCCGTAGCCCAGGACGTACGCGCTCATCACCCACTGGAGCGTGCCGGTGGACAGATCCAGATCGTCCCGGATCGCGGGCAGGGCCACGTTGAGCATGGCCACATCGATGCCCTCCAGGAAGATCGCGCCGCACAGGACGAACAGCACGCCCCAGGCGCGTCCGGTCATGCGGTCACTGCTCGAACTCGACGGGGACGGTTCCGAAAGGGTCGGTGATGAGGGCACGGGACTTCTCCTTGTACGCGGACGAGTGGGCATGGCGAGGCAGCGCAACGGCAGCCGTGCGGAGCGGGGTTGTTGTGCGGAGACCTCAAGCGGGTCGATGCATCCGGGAGTTACCGAAGTGCTGGTCGGTTCCCTCTTGTAACCACTCGAAGCTTGCGGCACCGTGGGGAGGTATGGAAGAAGGCACTTCGAAGTCACCGAGTAACTGCGCGGATACCGACGTCGGTCAGGACTACGACATCAGCCAGTGGGACGTCCGTGAGGGATGCGAGGTGCGGCAGATCCTCGACCGCGTCGCGGACAAGTGGTCGCTCCTCGCCATCGCCCACCTGGAACGCCGCACGCTGCGCTTCTCCGAGCTGCGCCGGCTGATCGAAGGCATCAGCCAGCGCATGCTGACGGTGACCCTGCGCCAGCTCGAACGCGACGGCCTGGTGCGGCGCACGGTCTACCCCGTCGTCCCGCCCCGCGTGGAGTACGAGCTCACAGAGCTGGGCGCGACACTGCACACGACGATCAGGTCCCTGGTCGACTGGACCGAGAGCCACCAGCAGGAGATCGCGAAAGCGCGTGCCGACTACGACGCCCGCCAGGAGGCCGGGGCGGCGGTCTCCTGAGGCCGAGAGGCCTCACCATGTCCGTGGCGGCCGGGGCCGCACTAAAGTGAAGCGGTGAACTCACCCCAGGGAAGAGCCGTTTCGCGTGTGAGCGAGGACGACCGCGAGAGCGCCGTGCGGCGCGTGCGGGAGGCGTACGCCGACGGGCACATCGCGCACGAGGAGATGGACGAGCGCCTCGACCGGGTGCTGGCCGCCACGACGCACGGAGAGCTCACAGCGGCCCTGGACTCCCTCCCGGCGGAGGACCCGGGCACCACGGCGACGATCGCCGCCGCCGGCGGGCGGATCAAGCGGCGCGGCGCATGGCGGGTGCCCCGCGTCCTCAAGGTCGAGTCCGCCTTCGGGCGGGTGCGCCTGGATCTGTCCCGGGCGATCATCGACCACCCGGTCGTCGACATCGAGCTGAACCTCGGCACCGGCAACGCGAGCATCACCGTGCCGCGCGACGCGATCGTCGAGGTCGAGGGCCTGACGACCGGCTGGAAGGACCTGCGCTACAGGCCCCGCCAGCCGGCCCGCCCCGGCGCGCCGCGCATCCGCTTCTCGGGGGCGCTGGGTTACGGCCGGCTGAAGATCCGCCACGCCTGGCGCTGAGACGGCCGCGGATACAAGGGTCGGAGACTCGCGTGGGGTGAGTACGCGTACTCACGCGGGCCGCACGGTGTCGGCGGAGACTCGGCGGATGACCCGTATACGTGCCTCCGCCAGTGCGTTCGCCCACCCCCGGCCGAGCCGATCGAGCCAGGCCCCCTCACCGGACCTGCGGCGGAGTTGAGCGCACGGGACTGGTGCGCGAGTGCTCACCATGAACAGCGCGTCATCGAGGCGCTGCAGTCGGTCCCGGAACCGACCCCCGCCAAAGTCCGGGCGACCCTGAACAGCCTCGGATACATCGACGAACACATCCACGGCCTCCAGCAGTACGGCAAGGCCACACGCTTCTACCTCGACCTGCGGGAGAGCCGCGGACGGCTCTGCGAGGCGGGTCGTCCGGGCCCTGGCGACGGCATCCGTGGCCTGCTCCTCACAGGATCAGCCGACGCGTGAACCCGGCCGCGACCAGCCGCTCGTAGGCCTTCGCGACTCCGTCCGGGACGGGCTGCTCGATCATGAAACCCTGCGCCGGGTAGACGAGCAGCCGTTGCAGGGTCCCGACGAGCATGTCGACGACCATCCGGTCGTCCCCGATGGAGTCCACGTACTCCTCGAAGGTCATCGGACTCGAAGCGCTCACGATGTCGACACCCGGCCACAGCTTGCGGGCCGTGGCGTACGCCCGCCGCTCCTCGTACGGCTTGCTGACCAGCAGGACGGATTCCACGTTCACCCCGGCCTCTTCGAGGAGGGCCCGCGAGAAGCGGATGTTCTCACCGGTGTTGCGGGCATTCGGCTCGACCAGCACGGCGGACACCGGCACGCCCAGCTCTACGGCCCGCTCCCGGTAGTGCACGGCCTCGCCGCGCGGCATCCGGTCGCGGGTGGTGGGGCTGGTCGAGCCGGTGAACACGATGACGGGGGCCAGCCCGCGCAGGTAGAACCCCGCCGACACGTCGGCCACCCCGAGGTCATGGCTGCCGAGCCCGACGATGACCGAGCAGGGGCGCGGGGTGTGGTGCATGAGGTGGTGATCCCACACCTGCCGGGCATCCGACCATGACTGGGTAGTGATCACGACTGCTTGCCCTTCGTGCGTGCCGAGTCCGGTACTGCGAAGTCGTATGTCCAGCGGAACCTTGACGCGGCGTGCACACCGATGGCGAACTCGACAGGCGATCCGCCTGCGGTGAAGGCTGTCCGATGAAGCTCCACCACGGGTTCACCAGAGGGTAGTTGTAGCAGCTTCGCCTCCTCCGGCGTGGCCGGGCGAGCGAAGAGCTCTTCGCGCATGTGGTCGATCTCGTACCCGGCGTCGTACAGGACACGGAACCCTCCACCACGCCCAGCCGGGCCGGGCGCTGGGTCGACCAGGCGGGTACCTTCGACGTGTTCGGGGCGGTAGTAGCTGGTCAGGGTGTGCGTGGGGTGGCCGCTCTCCTTGATGAGGCGGGCACGCGCGTACACGTCGGATCCTGGCCGCAGGCCAAGGGCGGCGGCAATGGTGTCCGTGGCTTCGATGCGGCTCACTGTCTGCGTCTGGTCGCCACGGCTGTGCGGTCGCCCAGACGCTACTCGGTCCGCGATGAACGCGACTTCGTCGCCGTCGCGCCACTTCGCCTTGTCGTAGCGGTCGATGCCCAACCGCTTGAGAGCCGCAGGCGGCCGTACGACAGTGCCGTGACCGCGAAATGAGGTGACCAGGCCCTCTGCCTCCAGCGCCTTGTACGCCGCATGGACCGTCGACTTGGACCCCTCGCCCGTTGCCACGAGATCCCTGATGTGCGGCAGCTGATGGCCCGGCGCGTACTCGCCACTCCTGATGCGTTCGGCCAGCTTGTCGGCCAAGTCTCGCCACTTGGGCGCCATGCGTCGCTCCTCTCAACAGGAGCAGTCAAACACAGCGAGAAGAAGGTTGACAGTCCTGGGACTGTGAGTCACAGTGGCATCACTGGCGGTTGTAGTCCCAGGGCTGAAAGGCTGGTTCCGTGATGACGGAGAGCAGTAGTGGTCGGCGGAATCTCTCTCGACTCGTCAGAGAGCTGGGCAGTGACGGAGTTCTCGTCGTCCCGATCGGTGACTCTGGGCAGGGCGACCTCGATCTCGTTCCCGGTGCCGCGCTCCGGTGGCCGCCCTGTCAATGCGGGCACTCGCTCTGCCCCGACCTCGTACCGCCGGAGGGTGATGGGTGATCCCAGGTGACACCGCCGCCCCGGCCACCGTGAGGACATCCACGGCGACCGGGGCGGCGGTCGGAAAGCTGGGCGGCTCAGCCCGGCAGCCCCAACTCCCGGGCGATCAGCATCCGCTGCACCTCGCTCGTCCCCTCGCCGATCTCCAGGATCTTCGAGTCGCGCCACATCCGCGCCACCGGGTACTCGTTCATGAAGCCGTAGCCGCCGTGGATCTGCGTCGCCTCGCGGGCGTTGTCCACCGCGACCGTCGAGGAGTACAGCTTCGCGATCGCCGCCTCCTTCTTGAAGGGTTCGCCCGCCACCAGCCGCGAGGCCGCGTCGCGCCAGCCCACCCGGGCCATGTGGGCGCGCATCTCCATGTCGGCGATCTTGAACTGGATGGCCTGGTTCGCGCCGATCGGCCTGCCGAACGCGTGGCGCTCGGCCGCGTACTTCACCGACTCGTCCACGCAGCCCTGCGCCAGGCCCGTGGCCAGCGCGGAGATCGCGACCCGGCCCTCGTCCAGGATCCGCAGGAACTGCGCGTAGCCCCGGCCCTCCTCGCCCAGGAGGTTCGCCGCCGGGACGTGGACGTCGGAGAAGGACAGCTCCCGGGTGTCCGAGGCGTTCCAGCCGACCTTGGAGTAGGGGGCGGCGACCGTGAAGCCGGGGGTGCCGGACGGGACGATGATCGCGGAGATCCGGGGGCGGCCGTCCTCCTTGCGGCCGGTCACCGCCGTCACCGTGACCAACTCGGTGATGTCCGTACCGGAGTTGGTGATGAAGCACTTCGAGCCGTTGATCACCCACTCGTCTCTGGCCTCGTCCAGGACCGCCGTCGTCCGGGTGCCGCCCGCGTCCGAGCCGCCGTCCGGCTCGGTCAGGCCGAACGCGCCGAGCGCCTCGCCCGAGCAGAGCTTCGGCAGCCACTGCCGCTTCTGCTCCTCCGTGCCGAACAGGTGCAGCGGCATCGCGCCCAGCGAGACCCCGGCCTCCAGGGTGATCGCCACCGAGGAGTCGACCCGGGCCAGCTCCTCCAGGGCGATCCCGAGCGCCAGGTAGTCGCCGCCCATGCCGCCGTACTCCTCCGGGAACGGCAGCCCGAACAGGCCCATCCGGCCCATCTCGCGCACGATCTCGTACGGGAACTCATGGCGCTCGTAGAAGTCGCCGATCTTCGGCGCGACCACGTCGTGCGCGAACGCCTCGACCGTGCGGCGCAGTTCCTCGTGTTCGGCGGTCAGACGGTGGTCCAGGGACATGGTGTGGCTCACTCCTTGTGGGAGGGGGAGGAAGAGGAAGGTGTCAGGGCGCGGACCGTGCGGGATGGGCTCGGTCGGCCCAGGTGTTCGGCCAGCCAGACACTGGTGGCGGTCAACTCGCGCAGGTCGACGCCTGTTTCGATGCCGAGGCCGTCGAGCATCCACACGAGGTCCTCGGTGGCGAGATTGCCCGTGGCGCTCTTCGCGTACGGGCAGCCGCCCAGGCCGCCCGCGGAGGCGTCGACCGTGCTCACCCCGTGCTGGAGCGCCGCCAGGGTGTTGGACAGTGCCTGGCCGTACGTGTCGTGGAAGTGGACGCCGATGACGGGGGTCGTCACGCCCGCCTCGTTCAGCGCTGTCAGCAGTGCCGTCACGTGGCCCGGCGTCGCCACCCCGATCGTGTCGCCCAGCGACAGCTCGTCGCAGCCCAGGTCCATCAGCGCCTTCGCGACCCGGACCACCTGTGCCACGGGCACCGCGCCTTCCCACGGGTCGCCGAAGCACATCGACAGATACCCGCGCACATACGCCTTCTCCGCCTTGGCGCGGGCCACCACCGGCTCGAACATGGCCAGCGACTCGTCCACGGTCCGGTTCAGATTGCGTGCGGCGAACGTCTCCGTCGCCGAACCGAACACCGCGATCGACCGGGCCCCGAGCGCCAGCGCCCGGTCCAGTCCGCGTTCGTTCGGCACGAGGACCGGAAGGGAGACGTCGCCCACGTCCGCGATATCCCCGAGGAGGGGGAACAAGGCCTCCGCGTCCGCCAGTTGGGGCACCCACTTCGGGTGCACGAAGCTCGTCGCCTCGATGGTGGACAGGCCGGCCACCGCCAGGCGGCGGATGAACTCCGCCTTCACCTCCGTCGGGACGGCCCCCTTCTCGTTCTGGAGGCCGTCGCGCGCCCCCACCTCGTGGATCCTGACCCGGGCGGGCAGTCCGGGGGCCGGGACGGTCATGGGGAGCGTGCGCGGGCTCATGAGCCCTCCTGGGCCGAAGCAGCCGCGACGGGGACCACTACCGCCAGGATCTGGTCCATCGCGACCGTCGCACCCGCCGTGACGTCCAGCTCGGTGACGGTCCCCGCGTGCGGCGCGGAGATCACGTGCTCCATCTTCATCGCCTCCACCACGAGCAGGCTCTGCCCCGCCTCGACCTCGTCCCCGACGGCGACCTTCACCACCGTGACCGTGCCCGGCATCGGGGCCGCCAGAGTGTCCGCCCCGCCCCGGCCCGCCCCGCTCAGGGACGCCTCCACCGGATCGTGGTCCTGGACGTGCCAGGTGTCGCCGTCCCGGCCGAGCCAGTCCCCGGAGCGGTGGAAGTGGCCCACCGCGCCGTCGAGTTCGACCGTGACCCGGTCGGCCGTGACCGTCGCGGAGGCCGGAGCGCTCCGGACGACGGGTTCAAGTCCCGCTACTCGCAGCGGGAAGAGCAAAGGCGCCGGCACACCCCCCGTCCGCCAGCCGTTCGGCACCGAGAACGGGTCCGTCCAGCCGCCCGCGTCCGGCCGGGGGGCCAGCGCCTCCCGGCGGACCGCTGCCGCCGCCGCGTACACCTCGTCCGGCACCCCGTCCGGCACCAGGCCCTCCGCCTCGCGCTCCACCAGCCCGGTGTCCAGGTCGCCGGAGACCACGTCCGGGTGGGCCAGCAGACGGCGCAGGAAGCCCGCGTTGGTCGGGACGCCCAGGATGACCGTGTCCGCGAGGGCCGCCCGCAGCTTGCGCAGAGCACTCGCGCGGTCGGGGCCGTACGCGATGACCTTCGACAGCATCGGGTCGTACAGGCTGCCCACCGGCACGCCCTCGCTGAGACCCGAGTCCGTCCGCACCCCGCCGCCCTGCGGCTCGCGCAGCGCCAGCACCGTACCGCCGGACGGCAGGAAGCCCCGGGCGGGGTCTTCGGCGCAGACGCGGGCCTCGATCGCCCAGCCGGTCAGGGTGATGTCCTCCTGTGCGTACGGCAGTCGCTCGCCGGACGCCACCCGCAGCTGCCACTCCACCAGGTCCAGGCCGGTGACCAGCTCGGTGACCGGGTGCTCGACCTGGAGGCGGGTGTTCATCTCCATGAAGTAGTACGAGGCCGGGTCGTCGCCCGGGACGATGAACTCCACCGTGCCCGCGCCCGCGTACCCGCAGGAGCGCGCCGCCTGCACGGCCGCCTCGCCCATCGCCGCCCGGGTCTCCTCGTCGAGGAAGACCGAAGGGGCCTCCTCGATGATCTTCTGGTGGCGGCGCTGGAGCGAGCACTCGCGCTCGCCGAGGTGGATCACGTTGCCGTGGGTGTCGGCCAGCACCTGGATCTCGATGTGGCGCGGCCGGTCGATCCACCGCTCCACGAGGAGGGTGTCGTCGCCGAAGGAGGCCCGTGCCTCGCGGCGGGCCGCCGCGATCTCCTCCGCCAGCCCCGAGGCGTCGCGGACCAGGCGCATGCCCTTGCCGCCACCGCCCGCCGAGGGCTTCAGGAGGACCGGCACGCCGATCTCCCGTGCCGCTTCCTCCAGTTGGGCGTCGGTCAGGCCGCTTCCGGAGGAGCCGGGCACGACCGGGACCCCGGCCGCGGCGACCGTCTCCTTGGCCCGGATCTTGTCGCCCATGAGCGAGATCGCGGAGGCGGGCGGGCCGATGAAGACCAGCCCCGCGTCCGCGCACGCCTGGGCGAAACCGGCGTTCTCCGCCAGGAATCCGTACCCGGGGTGCACGGCCTGCGCGCCGGTGCGGCGGGCCGCCTCCAGGAGCGCGGGCACGTTCAGATAGCTCTCGGACGCGGGCGGCGGGCCGATCCGGACCGCCGTGTCCGCCTCCCGTACATGCCGGG
This sequence comes from Streptomyces sp. NPDC091287, assembly GCF_044768525.1. NCBI lineage: Bacteria > Bacillati > Actinomycetota > Actinomycetes > Kitasatosporales > Streptomycetaceae > Streptomyces > Streptomyces sp. NPDC091287. The sequence goes on along the minus strand of NZ_JBIVUV010000009.1, from coordinate 102,973 downwards.
CGTCCGCGTCCGCGTCGCTGAAGACCGCGACCGAGCGCACGCCCTGCTCCCGCAGGGTCCGGATCACCCGGACCGCGATCTCGCCGCGGTTGGCGACCAGAACGGTGTCGAACATCGTCATCTGTTCCTCACATCCGGAAGACGCCGAAGCCGGGCCCGGCCGGGTCCTTCTGGGGCAGCGGGGCATTGGCGCAGGCCGTGAGCGCGAGGCCCAGGACCTGCCGGGTGTCCACGGGGTCGATCACACCGTCGTCCCAGAGCCGGGCGGTCGCGTAGTAGGCGTTGCCCTGGGTCTCGTACTGGGCGCGGATCGGGGCCTTGAACGTCTCCTCGTCCTCGGCGCTCCAGTCGTCGCCGAGCTGGTCGCGCTTGACGGTGGCCAGCACGGAGGCGGCCTGCTCGCCGCCCATCACCGAGATCTTGGCGTTCGGCCACATCCACAGGAAGCGGGGGCTGTAGGCCCGGCCGCACATCGAGTAGTTGCCCGCGCCGTACGAACCGCCGACCACGACCGTCAGCTTCGGCACGCGGGTGCAGGCCACGGCCGTGACCATCTTCGCGCCGTGCTTGGCGATGCCGCCCGCCTCGTAGTCCCGGCCGACCATGAAGCCGGAGATGTTCTGGAGGAAGACGAGCGGGATGCCGCGCTGGTCGCACAGCTCGATGAAGTGCGCGCCCTTCTGGGCCGACTCGGAGAACAGGATGCCGTTGTTCGCGACGATCCCGACCGGGTGGCCGTGGATCCGGGCGAAGCCGGTGATCAGCGTCTGCCCGTACTCCGCCTTGAACTCCTGGAAGCGCGAGCCGTCCACCACCCGGGCGATGACCTCGCGTACGTCGTACGGCGTCCGGGAGTCCACCGGGACCGCGCCGTACAGCGCGGCCGGGTCCACCTTCGGCTCGTCGGCCGGCTCGACCGACCAGGGGAGCGGGGCGCGGTCCGGGAGGGTCGCGACGATGTTGCGGACGATCCGCAGCGCGTGCGCGTCGTCCTCCGCGAGATGGTCGGTGACCCCCGACGTACGGGAGTGGACCTCGCCGCCGCCCAGCTCCTCCGCCGTGACGACCTCGCCGGTGGCGGCCTTCACCAGCGGCGGGCCGCCGAGGAAGATCGTGCCCTGGTCGCGGACGATGACGGCCTCGTCGCTCATCGCCGGGACGTACGCGCCGCCCGCCGTGCAGGAGCCCAGCACCGCCGCGATCTGCGGAATGCCGGCCCCCGACATCCGGGCCTGGTTGTAGAAGATCCGCCCGAAGTGGTCGCGGTCGGGGAAGACCTCGTCCTGCATGGGCAGGAACGCGCCGCCCGAGTCGACCAGATAGAGACAGGGGAGACGATTCTCCAGCGCCACTTCCTGGGCGCGCAGGTGCTTCTTCACGGTCATCGGGTAGTACGTGCCGCCCTTGACGGTCGCGTCATTGGCGACGATCACGCACTCCCGGCCGCTGACCCGCCCGATCCCGGCGATCACCCCGGCGGCCGGGGCGGCGCCCCCGTACAGCCCCTCGGCCGCCAGCGGAGCCAGCTCCAGGAACGGCGAGCCCGGGTCGAGGAGGGTGTCCACCCGGTCCCGGGGGAGCAGCTTGCCGCGCGCCTCGTGGCGGGCCCGCGCCTTCTCACCCCCGCCCAGCCGTGCCGTGGCGAGGCGTCCCGCCAGCTCGTCGGAGAGCGCGCGATGAGCCGCCTCGTTGGCCTGCCAGGCCTCCGAGGCGGGATCGGCCGCGCTCGCCAGGACCGGTGCCTGCTGCATCGTGTCGAGCCCCCTTGCCCGTACCGCGATAGTCAACCGCTGCTGTCGCGCTGCTGTCACACTGCGGTTAGTGATCGTTAACGCGTTTCCCTCAGGTTAACGAGCGCTAACGACCCTGTCTAGAATGAATCCTCATGAGCACCCATGCCGCCGCCCGCGTCGCGGCCCCCACCCGCCGCGAGCAGATCCTCCGGGAGGCCGCCCGCCTCTTCGCCGAGCGCGGCTTCCACGGCGTCGGCGTCGACGAGATAGGCGCCGCCGTCGGCATCAGCGGTCCCGGCCTCTACCGCCACTTCCCCGGCAAGGACGCGATGCTCGCCGAGCTTCTGGTGGGCATCAGCGAACGGCTGCTGGAGGGCGGCCGCATGCGGGTGTCGGAGGACGCCGCCCGGGGTGACGGCTCCCCGGAGGCCCTCCTGGACGCGCTCATCGAGGGCCACATCGACTTCGCCCTCGACGACCGTCCCCTGATCACCCTCCACGACCGCGAGCTGGACCGGCTGCGCGACACGGACCGCAAGCGGGTGCGCCGGCTCCAGCGCGAGTACGTCGAGGTCTGGGTCGGCGTCGTCCGCGCCCTCTACCCGTCGCTGGCCGAGAACCGGGCCCGTGTCACCGTGCACGCCGTCTTCGGCCTGCTGAACTCCACCCCGCACCTGGCCCGCCCCGAGGCCCTGCCCGGCCGCGCCGTGACCGCCGCCCTGCTGCACCGGCTGGCCCGGGGCGCCTTCGCCGCCGCGGAACCCTCCTGAGCAGCGGTTTCGCCTCCTGAGCAACCTCGGACCGGGCGCGCGCGTCTGTCCGGTCGACACCTAACGATGCGGGGAGTCGCACCATGGCCGTCTCACTGGGCGAAGAGATCATGTTGCTGTCGCTGGACGACACCACCGGCGCGGCGAAGGGGGAGACCGCGGCCCGCTGGGGCGTGGCGGCCGGGATGCTCCTGGAACTGGTCATGGCGGGCCGCGTCACGGTGAAGGCCGGCCGCGTCGAGGTCTTCGACCCGTCCCCTACGGGCGACCCGCTCCTGGACGGACGGCTCGACCGGCTGGCGCGCTGGGTCCACGGGACGTCCAGCAGCCGCAAGGTCACCGACTGGCTGACCCGGGACCACGCCAAGGGCTCGCAGGACGTCGTGGAGAGCCTCTGTGCTCGCGGCCTGGTGACCGAGGAGAAGCACCGGGCCCTCGGCGTCTTCCCCGTGCGCCGCTACCCGGAGGCCGACGGAACCGTCGAGCGGGAACTGCGCGCCCGGCTGGCCGCCGCGGTGCTGCACGGGGCCGAGCCGGACGTCCGCACCAGCTCCCTCGTCGCCCTGCTGCACGCCACGGGCATGCACCCCCAGGCCTTCCCCGGCCTGCCGAAGAAGCAGGTCGCCCCGCGCATGGCCCGCATCGCCGAAGGCCACTGGGCGGGCGTGAGCGTGGGCGAGGCGATCCGCAACCTCCAGGCGGCGATCTCCGTGGTGACGATGGTGACGGTCCTGACCGTGGTGACGTAGGACCGACCGGGCCGTTCCCCGGATGGAGGCTTGTCAGGCCTCTGCCGTCGGATGCCGGGTCGAGGTCGTCAGGCCGGTTGAGGCTGTCAGGCCTCCGCCGTCAGATGCCGATCCGCCCAGGCGGCGAACGAGGTCACCGGAATCCCGAGTTCCACGGCGAGTTCGGGGCGGGCGGGCTGCGTGATGGCGTTGCTCCACAGGTGGCCGGCGCCCCAGGCCGGCATCCCCGCCGCGAGGGCCTCGTCGAGATCCATCGACGGGGCCTCCACCTGCACGCCCCACGCGGTGGACAGCACCCCGGCCACCTGCTCCATCGTGAGCCGGTCGCCCGCGAGTTCCAGCTCCACCCCGTGGAAGCGGTCGGGGTCCCGTACGGCGTGGGCGACGGCCGTGCCGATGTCCTCGCAGGCCACCAGCGCCAGGGTCGTGTCCGGCCGGATGACCGTCGCGAGACCGCCGCCGGGGCCGTCCGGCGCCAGCTGGGGCAGGTTCTCCATGAAGAACGCGGGCTTGACCACCGTCCAACGGGCGAAGCCCGCCCCGCGCACCGCCTCCAGGATGGCCTGCTTGGTGTCGAAGTAGGGCTCCATCGCCGCCCAGCGCCCCTCCGCCCAGCCCGGGGTCTCCGCGTGCACGCCGACCCCGCTGGTCGAGGACTGCACGAACTGGGGCACGCCCGCCGCCCGTGCCGCCTCGACGAGGTGCGTCGCCTGCGCCAGCTCCCCGGCGAAGTCGACGCCGCTCTCGCTCATCGGCGGCATCTGCACCGAGAACACGGCCCGGACGCCCGCGCAGGCCGCGTCCAGCGAGGACCGGTCGGCCAGGTCCCCGGTCACCAGCTCGACACCCAGCGCCTCGACGTCCTTCGCACGCTGCGTGTGCGGGTCGCGCACCAGGGCGCGCACCGGGATGCCGGCGGCCAGCAGGGCCCGGGCGGTGGCCCCGCCCTGGCGGCCGGTGGCGCCGGTGACCAGGACGGGGGCGGATCGTGGTGCCATGGCGGTGTCTCCTCGCAAACCGGGGAACGCGAAAACGGCGGGGCCCGCCGTTTCCCTCCCGGCTACGATATGGCGGGGCCCACCACTTAGCAACTGGAGTGAGAACGTGACCGGTCAGCGCGCGGACGCCCGCCGCAACTACAGCCGCATCCTCGCCGTGGCGGAGGCCGAGGTCGCCCAGCACGGAGCCGCCGCCTCCCTCGAACAGGTCGCCCGCACGGCAGGCGTCGGCTCCGCCACCGTGCGCCGTCACTTCCCCACCCGCCAGGCGCTCCTGGAAGCCGTCTTCCAGGAGCGCATCCAGGCCCTCTGCGGGCGCGCGGACGAGCTGAGCCGGACCGAGGACAGCCGCGCCGCCCTGCTGGACTGGCTGCGCGCCTTCGTGGAGTACGCCGTCTCCGCCCGGGGGTTCGCGGACGCGCTGACCTACGAGTCGCCGACCGACGCGCCCGCAGGCGACGCGCCGCACTCCTGCGGCGCGGTGCTCGACAGCGCGGCCGCCCCCCTGCTCCGGCGCGCGCTGCGCGACGGGACGGTCAGGCCGGGCGTCACCTTCCACGACCTGATCACCCTGGTCGTCGGCATCGCCCTGGCCACCGAGCATTTCGCCGAACCGTCGGTCCAGGCCGACCGCCTCTTCACGCTCGCGGTCGAAGGCCTCAGCCCCAGCCCCTGAGGGGCGTGGTTCCCCGGTCAGCCGGCCCGGCCCTTGACCGCGACCCTGACCCGGTCGACCCGCATCGGGTGACCCGGCTCGGTCGCGGGGCCCACCGTCGCCCCGTCCGCCTCCGGCAGCTTGCCGCCGACCGCCACGTTCAGGATCAGGAACACCCCGTGGTCCACGGCCCGCTTCCAGGTCCCGGCGTCCATCGCGTCGGCCCGCACCCGGTGGTACACCCGGTCGTCCAGATACCAGCGCACCTCCTCCGCCCCGGGGGAGAGATCGACCTCGACGGTGTACGTGCGGAACGCCCCACGGCAGTCCGCGCACGCCTGCGGACCTGACGTCAGCCCCACGGGCTCCTCGCACGGGCCGCCGTCCAGGACCCCGCAGTGCATCGAGCCGAAGAAGGCGTCCCGGCCGTTGACCGACTCCATCACGTCCAGCTCGCCGACCCCGGGCCAGCCGGTGTACCCGTCGCGCAGGTCCGCGCCCAGGGTCCAGAACGCCGGCCAGTAGCCCGCCGCCTTCGGCCCCGTCACGTCCGGCAGCGCGATCGACGCCTCGATCCGCAGCACCCCGCCGGACGGCGGCGCGAAGTCGGACCGCACGGTCGTGATCCGGCCCGAACTCCACTGCCCGCCCTTCCTGGTGGGCACGATCTCCAGTGCGCCCTTCCCGTCCAGGCGCACGTTGTCGGTCGAGTCGGTCATGGTCTCGATCTCGCCGGTGCCCCACCGCGGCGCCGGGCAGCCGGGGTAGCAGGTGCCGAGGTCGTAACTCCAGTTCGCGGGGGAGGGGCGGCTGTTCGCCGGGCCGTCGAAGTCGTCCCGCAGCAGCTCGGTCCAGCCGTCCGCCCCGGGTGCGGCGGAAGGCGCGGGAGCGGGGGCGCCGACCGGGGGCAGCGCGCCCGACTCCGTCAGCAGCCGCTCCAGCCGGGGGGCCAGCACGATGGCCGCCACGTTCGTCAGATGGGCGTCGTCCCGGTAGAGCAGGACCCGGTCCCGTACCGCCGGGCAGGTCGGGCCGTCCCCCGGGCACAGCACCTGGTTCACGCCGACGGACCGCACGCCCGGCACCGCGCCCGCCGCGATCCGCCGCGCCAGCCCGTCCGCCGGGACCGCCTCCGCCCGGCTGAACGCGCAGGCGGCAGTGGCGTCCGGAGCGCCGGACACGCACGCGGGAATGTCTGTCCCCGGTACGGGGGTGTCCTCGATGTACACGATCGGCGCGCCGGTCGCCCGCAGCGGCTTCAGCGTCTTCTCCCAGGCGGCGGAGAGGAGTTCACGGTCGGCGGTGTACCGGTTGAGCGAGGCGATCACGATGAGCCGGGGCTTCGGCCCCGTACGCAGCCGGTCCAGGGCGTCGGCCCGCCAGGTGTCGCACTCCGGTACTCACGCCCCAACTGGGGGTTTTTCACGGTCAGTTCCGGCAGCGGGCAGCCCTGCTTCACCAGCTCCTGGAGCGCCCAGCCGCGCTGGGAGGCCAGCGCGAGCAGCGGGGAGAACCACTGCCCGGCGTGGGAGTCGCCGAGCAGGACGACGCGGTCGGGGCTGTCCACCGCCCCGAACAGGCACTCCGGGCTGCGGGTCACCGCGGGCGCGACCTGGCAGGCCCCGTCCGGCGGGAAGTCCTTGCGCGCCTGCGCCGGTCCCGGCACCAGGGGGCCGTCCGCGAGCGGGGAGCCGTCGGCCCGGGCGAGCAGCGAGGGACCGGCGGCCGCACCCGGCGGGAGGCCCTTGGCGTCGACGGGGGTGGCCGGGCCCATCAGGTGCAGGGTCGTGGTGCCGACGACCAGCGCGAGCACGACCGGCAGGACGATGGCGGAGATCCCCACCGCCAGTCCCCGGCGCGGGAGTTCGGAGACCGTACGGCTGCGGCGCAGCGGCTGCTCGACCCAGCGCATCGTGGCGAGGGCGGGCAGCGCGGCGGCCAGCGTCAGCGCCGTCTTCGCGGGCCAGCCGAGCGCCCCGAGCCGCGCCTCGGCGAGGACGAGTACCGGCCAGTGCCACAGGTAGAGGTTGTAGGAGAGCCGCCCGACCGCCCGAGGAGCCCGGCCGCTCAGCAACCGCCCGACCCCTGGGGCCCCTTGGGCCTCGCGCTCGCCCCGGCCCGGTATCGCGGCGAGGATCACGGCGGCCGTGCCCAGGGTGGGGACGAGCGCCGCGTAGCCGGGGTACGGGGTTGACGCGTCGTACGACACGACGCACCAGACGATCGCCGCGGCCCCCGCCCACCCGCAGGCCAGCCGCAGGGGGCGCGGCCCGCGCAGCAGGTGCCAGGGCAGCAGTGCCAGCAGCGCGCCGACGGCGAACTGCCAGACTCGCGAGGGGGTTCCGAGGTACGCGAGCGAGACGGAGTCCCGCGTCCAGTGCAGGGACAGCGCGAACGAGGCGAGCGCGACGGCGGCGGTGGCGAGCGCCACGACCGCGCGCACGGCCCGGCCCCGGCGGACCGCACGGGCGGCGACGAGCATGATCACCGCCAGCAGCGGGGCCCAGAAAAGGTAGAACTGCTCCTCGACGGCGAGCGACCAGAAGTGCAGCAGCGGACTCTGGTCGTGCCCGGCGGCCAGGTAGTCGGTCTGCTGGGAGACGAACCGCCAGTTGGCGACGGACAGCGCGGCCGCGAGGACGTCCTGCTCCAGGTCGGCGCGGAGCAGCGGTACGGTCAGCCACGCCCCGGCCACCGCGACCGCGGCGAGGACGACGGCGGCGGACGGCAGCAGCCGGCGGGCCCGGCGGGAGAAGAAGTCGCCGAGCCGGATCCGGCCGGTGGTGATCGCCTCCCGGACCAGGAGTCCGGTGATCAGATAGCCGGAGATGACGAAGAAGACGTCCACCCCGACGAAGCCGCCCGCGGTCCCAGGTATCTGCGCGTGGAAGGCGAGGACCGCGAGGACGGCGACTGCGCGCAACCCCTCGATGTCGGGCCGGAACGTGGACCGGTGCGGACTGGGCCCGGACTCGCTGCCCGAGCTGCGCGAACTGCGCGAGCTGCGCGAGCTGCCCGAGCCGGCCGGGCTGCCCGGGCGCGGGGGTGTGGCCGACGGGGGCAGGGGAGCGGGCCGCTTCCGGCGGGGGCCGTGGGCGAGGAGGAACGGCATCGGGTGGCGCCTTTCGGTGCGGCTCAACTCAGCCACGGGAGCATCGGGTCGACCCACCCGGAGGCGAGCAGGCCGGTGAGCAGGAGGACGGAGGAGGCGGCGAGGGCCTCGGGCCAGCGGCGGGGCAGCACGCCCGTCCGGGGTCGAGTCCGGGGCCGGGTCCGGAGACGGGTCCGGAGACGGTGGCCGGCGGGCGACGCGGCGGTCTCGGCGGGCGCCCGGCCGTCCGGCCGCAGTTCGGTCAGCAGGTCCCGGATCAGGGGCACGTTGATCTGGAGCTGGACCAGGAGGTAGAGGCCGAGGCCCCAGGCGGGCTCCCAGCCGTTGCGGGCCACCACCAGTGCGAGGCCCCCGGCGGCGGCCCCGTTGGACAGGACCAGCCAGACCAGCGAGACGCCCACGACCCGGCGGGCCATCGAGCCCGAACTCCCGGTGCTCCGGACCCCGGTGGGCACCCAGGCGGCGCTGCGGCCCCGCAGGGTGTGCCAGAACGCGGTGGCGGCGGCCACGCTGGTGAGGACGTTGGCGCGGATGACCTCCACCCGCCACCGGGTCCGGCTGATCCGGGGCAGCAGCACATGCCACAGCCACAGCGGGGCGAGCAGCGGCAGCACGTGCCAGGGGCGGACGTGGTCCGGGTACCAGAACATCATCACCAGCGGCGGCAGCGGGGCGGCGAAGGTGTTCACGGCCGTGGTCAGGTAGCCGACGACGCCCTCGTAGAAGCAGAGCCGCATCCGCCACGGCGCGCCCATGCGCCCCAGGACGGGGGTGCCGAGGAGGTGCAGGTTGCCCATCGCCCACCGGTACTGCTGGTTGACGAACGAGGTGACGGTGTCGGGCGAGGTGCCCTTGGCGACCAGGACGGGGACGTACTGGGTGCGGAATCCCCGTTCGTGCAGGGCGAGTCCGGTGTAGAGGTCCTCGCTGTGGTCGAGCCGGGCGAAGCCGCCCGCCAGGTCGATCGCGGCGCGCCGGTAGACGGCGTTGCTGCCGCAGCAGATCGCGGCGTCGCTGGCGTCCCGCGAGGGCTGGATCCAGCGGAAGAACCACTCCTGCGCGGCTCCGGCGGCGCGCTGGATCCAGTCCATGCCCGCTTCGGTGTCGAAGCACTGCGGGCTCTGCACGATGCCGACGGCCGGGTCCGCGAGATACGGGACCAGATGGCGCAGGAAGTCCGGCCGGGGCGCGAAGTCCGCGTCCAGGATCGCGATGTACTCGGCCCCGGACAGCGTGAGCGCGTGGTTGAGGTTCCCCGCCTTCTTCAGGTGGCCCCGGTCGGGGCGTACGACGTACCGGTAGCCGTGCTCGGCCGCCAGGGCCGCCACCTCGGACCGGTCGGCGTCGTCGAGCACCCAGACGGTGAGCGCGTCGGGCCAGTCGAGGGCGGCGACCGCGCGGTAGGCGTTGGCGAGGACCGGGAGGGGCTCGCCGCAGGTCGGCAGATAGAGGTCCACGCCCGGCAGTACGGCGGGTCGCCAGGCGCGGACGAGCACCTCGTGCGAGGCGCGGGTCAGCCGGCGTTGGCGCAGGCTGTTCACGGAGGAGAGCAGCAGGGCCACGACGTTCAGCCCGAGGATCGCGAGGAAGGCCCACAGGGCGGGGGTCCGTAACGCGAAGGTGAACATCGTCGCCGCCGTGAACACGAAGGTCAGCGAACTGCTCACCAGCACCCACCGGCGTTGCGGCCCGAAGTACCAGTAGAGCTCGTCGTCGGACGGAGGTTGCGGAAGGTGATGCACGGTCATAAAGCCCCCCACGGCTGTGTATGTGCCCGTTTCAGGTGGCCCACCCTAATGTCAAAGGTATAGACCACTTACCCGAGAAGGCTCCGACGGAGAGAATCGGACACCGGTTTGGCGCGTCTCGATTGGTCCAGACCTCTGGGTGGTTCCATTCGAGCCCGAACCCCGCCCGACGGGGGAAGAAGCAGGTCACGCGGGGGTGAACAGTCCCGGAAGACTTGCCGGGCCGGACGTCGGCCCGGACACACCACTGGCCACCGGCCCGCACGTCCGGGCCGGAAGCGGACCCTCCGCCGGACCGAGGACCCGGCACACCCGTCCGTCGGGCGTCCGTCGGGCAAGACACCGGGCACGCCCCTCACACCGGACGGCACAATGGGTCCATGCCGATACCCAGCCGCGCCGCCCTCGTCGACCACCTCGTCCGTACGCGTATCGCGGGGGACGTCGCCACGCCACGCGACAACAACCTCTCCCACTACCGCAAGCTCGCCAACGGCGACCGCCACTACTGGCTGGGCCTGGAGCTGGGCGACCGCTGGACCGACGAGCAGGATGTGCTCGCCGTGATGGCCGAGCGCTGCGGGGTCAACGACGACCCGGCGCACCGGCAGGGCCAGGACACCATCGACCCGGAGCTGACGGTCGACGCCCTGGAGCGGATGGCGGCCCGGCTGCGCAAGGCCGCGGACGGCCGCGAGCGGGTCCTGTTCGCCACCGGGCACCCCGGCGGCATGCTGGACGTGCACCGGCAGACGGCGGACGCGCTGCGCCGCGCGGGCTGCGAGATCGTCCGTATTCCCTCAGGGCTGATGGCGGACGAGGGCATGGTCTTCCAGTTCGCCGACGTCGCGATGCTGGAACGCGGGGCGACCCTGTGGCACACCCACTCCCCGGCCCCGATGGCCGCCATCCTGGACGCCATGGCCCACCTGGGCCGCCCGCTGCCCGACCTGGTCGTCGCCGACCACGGCTGGGCGGGCTGCGCGGGGCAGCGGGGGCTGGACGCGATCGGTTACGCGGACTGCAACGACCCGGCCCTGTTCCTCGGCGAGGCGGAGGGCACCCTCCAGGTCACGGTCCCGCTGGACGACCACGTCACCGACCCGCGCTTCTACGACCCGATGACGGACTACCTGCTGCACGCGGCGGGGCTGCTGGAGGCGGAGCCGGTGGAGTCCGCGGCGCCCGTGGAGGAGCCCGCCGCCTAGGGCCGACGAGGGCCGGCGATGAGTTTCGGGCCCGGCGGGCGTCTTCACGGACACGACGCAGACGTAAGGGGCAAGCCATGAAGTTCAGCACGACGATGTTCCGGACCGGGAACAACACGGGCATCGAGGTGCCGGAGGCCGTGGTCGAGGCCCTCGGCGCGGGAAAGCGCCCCCCGGTGAACGTCACGGTCAACGGGTACGCGTACCGCTCGACGATCGCCCCGATGGGCGGGCAGTACCTCATCCCGTTCAGCGCCGACAAGCGCTCGGAGACCGGCATCGGCGGCGGGGACGCCATCGAGGTGGAGCTGACCCTCGACACCGCGTCCCGCACGGTGGAGCCGCCCGAGGACCTGGCGGCCGCGCTGGCCGCGGCCCCCGGAGCGGCGGAGGCGTTCGCCGCGCTCTCGCCCAGCAGGCAGAAGGCGTACGTCACGTCGGTCGAGGGAGCGAAGGCGCGGGAGACGCGGGAGCGGCGGATCGCGAAGGCGGTGACGGAGCTGACGCCGTAGGGATCAGGGCCGGTGGCGGGAGCCGACGCCGTAGGGATCAGGGGCCGGTGGCGGGAGCCGACGCCGTAAGCGTCAGGAGCCCGGGTGCTGCCGCCGCAGCCGCTGCGCCCGCCCCGGCGTCGGGTCCAGATAGACCCGCCGCACCGACGGGAACCGCTCGCGCAACTGCGCCTCCGCCTCCTCGCAGGCCCACTCGACCTCCGAAGCGGTGGCCATGTCCCGGAAGTCGATCTTCGCGGCGATCAGGATCTCGGACGGCCCCTGGATGAGTGTGGTCAGCTCCAGTACGTCCACGATGTGCGGCACCGACAGCAGCTCCTCGCGCACCCCGGACCGCATCGCCGGGGGCAGCGGCCGCCCGATGAGCAGCTGCGCGTTGGTGCGGCCGAGCACCCAGGCCACGTACACGAGCAGCAGGCCGATCAGGCAGGACGCGATCCCGTCCCAGACGCCCGAGCCCGAGAGCTGCCCGCCGAGCAGTCCGCCCGCTGCCAGCAGCAGCCCGATCAGGGCCGCCGAGTCCTCCATCACGACGGCCTTCACCGCCGTGTCCGGGGTGTGGCGCAGGTAGTACGTGTCCGGTACCCGCAGCCGTGACGCCTCGCGCCGCACCTGCTTGACCCCGGTGCGCAGCGAGTAGCCCTCCAGGAGGAAGGCGACGCCGAGGACGAGGTAGGAGACGAGCGGGTCGCCCAGCTCCTCGCCCGCGACCAGGGTGTGGACTCCGTCGTAGAGGGAGAAGACGGCCCCGCCGACGAAGGTGGCGATGGAGGCGAGCATCGCCCAGATGTAGCGCTCGGGGCCGTAACCGAGCGGATGGTCCTCGTCGGCCGGCTTCCCGCTCCGCTTGAGCGCGGCGAGGAGCATGACCTCGGTGACGGTGTCGGCGACCGAGTGGGCCGCCTCGGAGAGCATCGCGCTGGAGCCGCTGATCAATCCGGCGACGGCCTTCGCCACGGCGATGCCGAGGTTGGCGACGGCCGCCACGATCACCGTGAACGTGGACTCCCCGCCATCGGTTTCGCTGCCCGCTTTCGCGTCACTCATGGTGGGGAGTATGTCCGAAATGGCGCTTCAGGTGGCGCTCATTCCCCGGGGACGCGATTCCCCGGGGACGCGTCATCACCGGGGGATACGGACGACGCCTTCCTGGATGACGGTGATCGCGAGGCGCCCGTCGGCGGTGTAGATGCGGGCCTGGCCCAGTCCGCGACCGCCGGAGGCGGAGGGCGACTCCTGGTCGTACAGCAGCCACTCGTCCGCCCGGAACGGCCGGTGGAACCACATCGCGTGGTCCAGGCTCGCGCCGACCACGTCCCCGACCGCCCAGCCGCCCCGCCCGTGGGCGAGGAGCACCGAGTCGAGCAGGGTCATGTCGGAGACGTAGGTCGCCAGGCAGACGTGCAGCAGCGGGTCGTCAGCGAGCTTGCCGTTCGTCCGGAACCACACCTGGGACCGCGGTTCGCGCGCCTCGCCCACCGTGCCGAACGGCGGCGCGTCCACGTACCGCAGGTCCACCGCGGCCCGCGCCTCGATCAGCCGATCCACGACCCCCGGATCGCTGAAGCGGTCGGCGTACCGGGGCAGCATCTCGGCCGCCGTCGGCAGCGTCTCCGGGTCCGGGGCGGCGGGCATGGGCGCCTGGTGCTCCATGCCCTCCTCGTACGTCTGGAAGGACGCGGAGAGGTGGAAGATCGGCTGCCCGTGCTGGACGGCGACGACGCGGCGGGTGGTGAAGGACCGCCCGTCGCGGATGCGGTCGACGCTGTAGACGATGGGCGCGCCCGGGTCGCCCGCCCGCAGGAAGTACGCGTGCAGGGAGTGGGCGGCCCTGTCGGCGGGGACGGTGCGGCCCGCGGCGACGAGCGCCTGGGCCGCGACCTGGCCGCCGAACACCCGGGGCACGACCGCGCTGCGGCTCACGCCCCGGAAGATGTCCCGCTCGATCTGCTCCAGGTCGAGCAGGTGGAGCAGATCGAGCAGGGGGTCGGGACTCTCGTTCATGGACGGAACGTAACCCCTTACAGACCCATGGACTTGGCGATGATCGACTTCATGACCTCGCTGGTGCCGCCGTAGATGCGGTTGACCCGGTTGTCCGCGTACAGGCGGGCGATCGGGTACTCGTTCATGAAGCCGTAGCCGCCGTGCAGCTGGAGGCAGCGGTCGATGACGCGGTGGGCGACCTCGGTGCAGAACAGCTTCGCGGAGGCGGCCTCGGCCGCCGTCAGCTCACCGGCGTCCAGGGCCTCCAGCGCGCGGTCGGCGACGGCCTGGGCCGCGTCGACCTCGGTCTGGCAGGCGGCCAGCTCGAACTTGGTGTTCTGGAACGAGGCGACCGTCTTGCCGAAGACCGTGCGGTCCTGCACGTACTCCTTGGCGAACCGGACGGCGGCCGCGGCCTGGGCGTACGCGCCGAAGGCGATGCCCCAGCGCTCGGAGGCCAGGTTGGTGCCGAGGTAGCCGAAGCCCTTGTTCTCCTCGCCCATGAGGTCCTCGACCGGGACCTTGACGTCGACGAACGCCAGCTCGGCGGTGTCCGAGACCCGCAGGCCCAGCTTGTCGAGCTTGCGGCCGACCGAGTAGCCCTCGGACGTCGTGTCGACGGCGAAGAGGGAGATGCCGAAGCGGCGGTCGTCCTCGCGCGGGGCGGCGGTGCGGGCGCAGACGATCACACGGTCGGCGTGGACACCGCCGGTGATGAAGGTCTTGGACCCGTTGAGGACGTAGTGCGTGCCGTCCTCGGAGAGCTTGGCGGTGGTCTTCATGCCCGCGACGTCGGAGCCGGTGCCCGGCTCGGTCATCGCGAGGGCCCACATCTCCTCACCGCTCGCGAACTTCGGCAGCCAGCGCTTCTTCTGCTCGCCGGTGGCCAGCATCTTGATGTACGGGAGGCCGAGCAGCGTGTGCACGCCGGAGCCGCCGAAGGAGACGCCCGCACGGGCGGTCTCCTCGTAGATGACGGCCTCGTACTTGTGCGAGTCGATGCCCGCGCCGCCGTACTCCTCGTCGACCTCGATGCCGAAGATGCCCAGCTCGCCCAGCTTGAGGTAGAAGTCGCGCGGCGCCTGGCCGGCGGCGAACCACTCGTCGTAGACCGGCACGACCTCGGCCGCGATGAAGGCGCGGATGGTCTCCCGGAACGCCTCGTGGTCCTCGTTGAATACCGTACGGCGCACGGGATGCCTCCTAGGTCGGCAGTCGATTCGATCGTGTTGTTCTTGTCGTGCTCGTCGTGCTCGGCTAAGCGCTTGCTCAGACTTCCTTCGAAGTTACCCGCCGGTTGTGGCCGCTGTCCAGGGTGATGCTCGGCACGCGGACGCCCGGTGCGCACCGGACCCCCGCCACCCGCGTGCGGCCCGATTGTCAGTGGCGTGGGGGAGTATCGGAACGACGGCGACGGAACGTACGGAACGCATGCGGGAGACCACCGTGACCATCACGAACGAGCAGCTGGCGCAGTACACGTTCCTGGCCCTGCTGTACGAGGACGACTACTTCCCCGACCATGTCCTGGACAAGGGCACGGCGGTCCTGCGCGCCCTCTGCGAACGGATCGAGACCGAGAAGCCCGCGGACCTCACCGCCCTGTACGCCCTGACCGCCGCGCCGACCCGGGCCTTCAACGACCTGGAGGCCGAGTTCGAGGCGGCGGGCAGCGAGATCGAGACCGTCGCCCGCGAGGAGATAGGCGAGGCCTTCTGGATCATCGCGACGGCGTACGGCTTCACGGACGCGGACCCGGAGAAGCTCATCGCCGAGCGCGAGTGGTGACCGGGTACCGCCTCCGCGGGACGGGCCGGGCGCCGGCGGCCGTGGGAGGGTGAAGGAGTGAGGCTGGAGGACCTGGCCCGGTTGCGTCGGGCCCGCGACCGCATGGACCGCGAGTACGCCGAACCGCTCGACGTCCCCTCGCTGGCCCGGGACGCCCTGATGTCCGCGGGCCACTTCTCCCGCAGCTTCCGGGCCGCCTTCGGCGAGACCCCGTACAGCTATCTCATGACCCGCCGCATCGAGCGGGCCAAGGCACTGCTGCGCCGGGGCGACCTGTCGGTCACGGACGTCTGCTTCGCCGTCGGCTGTACGTCGCTCGGCTCGTTCAGCTCCCGCTTCACGGAGCTGGTCGGGGAGAGCCCGAGCGCCTACCGGACCCGCCCCCACGACGCGGGCGAGACCATCCCGGCGTGCGTCGCCAAGATGCTCACACGACCGGTCAGGAATGGAGAAGCGGATCGCAAGCCCCGCCCGTAGCGTGAAACGCATGGACATCAACCTCTCGCAGTGCTTCATCGCCGTCGACGACCACGACAAGGCGCTCGCCTTCTACCGCGACGCCCTGGGAATGGAGGTGCGCAACGACGTCGGATTCGAAGGCATGCGCTGGGTGACCGTCGGGTCCCCCGCACAGCCCGACGTGGAGATCGTCCTCGAACCCCCGCTCGCGGACCCGAACGCCCCGGAAGCCGACCGCCGGACCATGGCCGAGCTGCTCGCCAAGGGCATGCTGCGCGGCGTCATCCTCTCCTCCGAGGACGTCGACGCGGCCTTCGAGAAGGTGCGCGCGGCGGGTGGAGAGGTGCTCCAGGAGCCGATCGACCAGCCGTACGGCGTCCGCGACTGCGCCTTCCGCGACCCCTCCGGCAACATGCTCCGCATCACCCAGGCCAAGAAGTAGCACCAGCCCGTGAGGGGCCGGGGCCGAAACAGGCCCCGGCCCTCACGCACGACCAGTAGGCTCCGCGCACCAGCGGGCCGCCCGTACCAGCCGCACGAGCCGTACCAGCAGGACTCCCGCACCGGCAGGCTCCGCGCACCAGCAATGGAGAGACGACGAGCATGGCTCCGCGAACGAAGACCCAGCAGCCGCCCGCGCCGCACGCTGCCGACAGCCACGACCTGATCCGTGTGCACGGTGCGCGGGAGAACAACCTGAAGGACGTCAGCATCGAGCTCCCGAAGCGCCGGCTGACGGTGTTCACCGGAGTCTCCGGCTCGGGCAAGAGCTCGCTGGTGTTCAGCACCATCGCCGCCGAGTCCCAGCGGCTGATCAACGAGACCTACCCCGCCTTCGTCCAGGGCTTCATGCCCACGCAGGCACGACCCGACGTCGACGTCCTCGACGGGCTGACGACCGCGATCATCGTCGACCAGCAGCGTATGGGCAGCGACCCCCGCTCCACGGTCGGCACCGCCACCGACGCCAACGCCATGCTGCGCATCCTCTTCAGCCGGCTGGGCAAGCCCCACATCGGCCCGCCCGGCGCGTTCGCCTTCAACGTCCCCTCGGTGACGGCGAGCGGCGCGATCACCGTCGAGCGCGGCAACAAGAAGGCGGTCAAGGCGACCTTCAGCCGCACCGGCGGCATGTGCAACCGCTGCGAGGGCCGCGGCTCGGTCTCCGACATCGACCTCACCCAGCTCTACGACGACTCCAAGTCGATCGCCGAGGGCGCGTTCACCATCCCCGGCTGGAAGTCGGACAGTTGGTGGACCGTACGGATCTACGCGGATTCCGGCTTCCTCGACCCGAACAAGCCGATCGCCAAGTTCACCAAGAAGGAGATGCAGGACTTCCTCTACCGGGAGCCGACCAAGGTGAAGGTCGAGGGCTCCACCCTCACCTTCGAGGGTCTGATCCCCAAGATCCAGAAGTCGTTCCTGTCCAAGGACCGCGAGTCGATGCAGCCCCACATCCGGGAGTTCGTCGACCGGGCGGTCACCTTCGCCACCTGCCCCGAGTGCGAGGGGACCCGGCTCACCGAGGGCGCCCGCTCCTCGAAGATCAACAAGATCTCGATCGCCGACGCCTGCGCGATGGAGATCCGCGACCTCGCGGAATGGGTCCGGAGCCTGGACGAACCCTCGGTCGCCCCGCTCCTCGAAGCCCTCCAGCAGACCCTGGACTCCTTCGTGGAGATCGGCCTCGGCTACCTCGCTCTGGAGCGCCCCTCCGGCACCCTGTCCGGCGGCGAGGCGCAGCGCGTCAAGATGATCCGCCACCTCGGCTCCTCGCTCACCGACGTCACGTACGTCTTCGACGAGCCCACCATCGGCCTGCACCCGCACGACATCCAGCGCATGAACGACCTGCTGCTGCGCCTGCGGGACAAGGGCAACACGGTCCTGGTCGTCGAGCACAAGCCCGAGGCCATCGCCATCGCCGACCACGTGGTCGACCTCGGCCCCGGGGCCGGCACGGCGGGCGGCACCGTCTGCTTCGAAGGCACCCTGGAAGGACTCCGCGCCTCCGGCACCGTCACCGGCCGCCACCTCGACGACCGGGCCGTCCTCAAGGACGAGGTGCGCAAGTCCACCGGCGCGCTGGAGATCCGCGGCGCGACCTCGCACAACCTCCGCGACGTCGACGTCGACATCCCGCTCGGTGTCCTCACCGTCATCACCGGCGTCGCCGGTTCCGGAAAGAGCTCGCTCGTCCACGGCTCGATCCCGGCGGGCGAGAACGTCATCTCGGTCGACCAGAGCCCCATCAAGGGCTCCCGCCGCAGCAACCCGGCGACGTACACGGGCCTCCTGGAGCCGATCCGCAAGGCCTTCGCCAAGGCCAACGGCGTGAAGCCCGCCCTGTTCAGCGCCAACTCCGAGGGCGCCTGCCCCACCTGCAACGGCGCGGGCGCCATCTTCACCGACCTCGGCATGATGGCGAGCGTCTCCAGCCCCTGCGAGGACTGCGAGGGCAAGCGGTTCCAGGCCTCGGTGCTCGACTACCACCTGGGCGGCCGCGACATCAGCGAGGTCCTCGCGATGTCGGTCGCCCAGGCCGAGGAGTTCTTCGGCTCCGGCGAGGCGGCCATCCCGGCCGCACACAAGATCCTCGACCGCCTCGTGGACGTCGGCCTGGGCTACCTGAGCCTCGGCCAGCCGCTCACCACCCTGTCCGGCGGCGAACGCCAACGCCTGAAGCTGGCCACGCACATGGCCGACAAGGGCGGCGTCTACGTACTCGACGAGCCGACCACCGGCCTGCACCTCGCGGACGTGGAACAGCTCCTCGGCCTCCTGGACCGGTTGGTCGACTCCGGAAAGTCGGTGATCGTCATCGAGCACCACCAGGCGGTGATGGCCCACGCCGACTGGATCATCGACCTCGGCCCCGGCGCCGGCCACGACGGCGGCCGGATCGTCTTCGAGGGCACCCCGGCGGACCTGGTGGCCGACCGCTCCACGCTGACGGGCGAGCACCTGGCGGAGTACGTGGGGGAGTGAGGCGGACCGCCTTCCGCGCTGTGCCTTCTCCGCCCGGCCTCCGGGTCAGGCGGAGAAGGCCCCGCCCTTGACGGCGTCCACGAAGGAGGCCCACCCGGCGGCGGGGATGAGCAGGACGGGCCCGCCGGGGACCTTGGAGTCGCGGACGGGGACGGCGGTGGGGTGGTCCTGGACTTCGAGGCAGCTGTCCTTGTCAGGACCGCTGTAGGACGACTTTCGCCAGACGGCGAGCAGGTTGGTGCGTTCACTCACGGTATCCGTACTCCTTCGCCGCTGCCCTGAGCACATTCAGCGACTCGGGGAGGGACAGCGCGTCGCTCATGGCCAGAGAGTAGGTGGCCTCGATCCGCTCGACCAAGTGCGGTGCATCGTGCACCTTGGCCACCTGCGTGCCTTCCGAGTAGGCCACCGGTGGCTGATCCTCGAAGTGCATCAGCGTCACCATGCTCTGGTGCAGATTGCAGATGGGACCGCCCAGAGGCAGCACATGGGCGCGGATTCGGCCACGCTCGGCCAGACGCACCACGTGCATGATCTGTTCCGCCATGATGTCCGCACTCCCCGCCACGCGCCGGAGAACAGCTTCGTCCAGAACCGCCCAGACTACGGGCGACGTGGGGCGCTCCAGAACCTTGGCCCGCTCCAGTCGTGAGACAACGGCCTTGTCACGTTCCTCATCGCTGTACGGCGGAAAAGCTGTGCCCAGCACCGCATCCGCGTACCGGCGGGTCTGGAGGATTCCAGGAAAATAGGCGATGGCGAACTCACGGATGAACGTTGCCTGTTCCTCAAGTTTCCGAGCCGCCTTGAATCGTTCCGCGACGGAACGGTCATCTGCCTGGGGCCGGAAAGTGGTCAGCACATCCCCTGTACCCAGCGCCCTGTCCAGCCGCAGGGCGTCCTCCTCGCTCGGCATGCGACGCCCCGCCTCGATGTGCGAGATATGCGACCGCGTCATGATCGCCATGTCCGCAAGCTGCTGCTGCGTCAGCCCGACCGCCTCTCGCTGAGCCTTCAACCATGCGCCATAGGTGTTACTCACAGCCAACTCCCGTGCGACGAGCGCGATGTCACCCCGAACCCCCTGGCGAGCCTAGCCTCACCGCTCGCACGCTGTGAGTGGATCGCTACGCAGCGAAGAATTCACCCCCACCGCGCACGGAGTTGACAGCCCCCATGAACGAACAGCCCCTGAACGCCGCACGCCTGCTTCCCTGGGTCGGAACGGAAGGCAGGCCCTGCTACGTAGTCGGCGACGGCGACGGCAAGGTCTCGCGTGAGGCCGACAAGGTCGAGGACATGCAGCTCGGCATGGCGTACGAAATCCTCGACCACGCCGACGACATGGTCGCGGACGACGGGTCCACGGCCGTCCAGCTCCGCCATGTCGCCGCCGCCCTGGCGCACTCCTTGCGGGACGTCCACCGGGTCGCCCGGAGCCGGGGCCTCAGGCTGGGGATTCCCGACGCCTTCGGGCCCGGTCACCCGTCGGGCCCGGGGCTGGTCCGGCTGCGGCCGTGAGGTGTGGGCGGGCGACCGGGCCCGCTCCGGGCGCTCCGGTACGGTCGCGGCATGCCGTTCTACGTTCATGCTCAGGACCAGCCGGGTGTCGCCGACCAGTTGATGGAGCTGTCCGAGGAGCACTGGTCCTACATGGACCGCTTCGACAGCCGGCTGATACTCCGCGGACCCACCCTGTCCGACGACGGGGAGGAGCACACGGGGAGCGTCCACGTCGTTGACGTCACCGACCGTGCCGCCGCCGAGCGGTTCGCGACCGAGGAGCCGTTCTGGCAGGCCGGTCTCTACCGGGCGTTCACGGCGGTCGCGACGGTGGTGCTGCTGCGCCGTGAACCGGCGGCGGATGCCCCGTACACGCTGGCCACCGCCCGGTGGCCGGCGCGGGACCGCGCCCCGGGCCGGGGCGAGCAGGGGCTGTTGGGCGCGGAGCCGGACAGGCGGCTGAGCTTCGTGGCTGTTCTGGTCGACGACGAGGAAGCCCGAACGACGGGGGTGGTCGCGGCGGTGCGAGCGCTCCCGGACGAGGCGCAGCGCCTGGTCCAGCCGTTCGCGGATCAGCTCGCCGGTGGACCCACGCCCCTCGGTGCGCAGCGCTGGCAGCGCGGCGGACGCTCCTGAGGGGCCGGGACAGGGGCCGGGACAGGGGTCGGGACGCGGGCGCTCAGACCCCGGCCGCGCAGAACACGCACACATCCCAGAACGGCAGCGCGTCCAGAACCCGGTGACGTACGCACGAGGCCATCGCGGCGTTCTCAGGCCCGGGCAGAGCAGCCGCGTCGGCCTTCGCTGTCCCAGGGTCGAACTCCTCCACCATCGACCGGTACGTGCGCAGGTACCCCTCGGCGCGGGGAGGCTCGTACGTCAGTTCGTCCCACCGGTGGTTGGTCAGCGCCAGATCGAGGACGCGCAGCAGGAAGTCCTTTGCCGCAGCCCGCTCGTGCGGTGTGTCCCCCCAGTCGAGGTCAGCCAGGTCGAAGCCGACCACCCCGCGCCCCATGATGCTCTGATCCTGGAGCGTCAGCAGGGCGGCGAAGCGGAAGTCCCACGGGTCGTGGGCGAGCGTGGACACGGCGAGCATCAGCACGTCAACGAATACGGCCGTGCCACCGTTGGTCATCTCCAGGTAGTGACCGTCACCGCCGCGGAACACGTTCATGTACCGAGAGTAGGGGGACCGGGGGGATGACCTTGACGCGCGGGCTCGCCGCCGGGCGACCATGAGGCCATGACTCGTACACTGTCGACGCTTCCCGCCATGGCCTCCGGCTGCCTCTCCGCCACTCCGCAACCCGTGCTCCCGGCAAGCGACGGCGGTGGCCTGCTGCTGCGCCCCTGGGAACGGACCGACGCGGCGGCGTTCCTCTCCGCCTACCGGGACGAGGAGACCCGCCGCTGGCACACGCACCGGCCCTCGACCGAGGCCCAGGTCCGGGAGTGGTTCGAGGCGTACCGGCAGGACTGGGAGCGGGAGAAGGGCTGCCACTGGGCCGTTGCCCGTGACAGCGGCGAGGTGCTCGGCCGGATGGCGTTGCGCGGCCTGGACTTCGACGACGGCGTCGCGAACGCCGCGTACTGGGTGCTCCCGGCCGCACGCGGCGCGGGGGTCGCCTCCCGCGCACTCGCGGCGGTCAGCGCGTGGGCGCTGGACGACATCGGCTTCCACCGGCTGGAGTTGGACCACTCGACGCGCAACCACGCCTCGTGCAGGGTCGCCACGAAGGCCGGCTACCGCTTGGAGGGCACCAAGCGCAACGCGGCCGTGCATGACGACGGCCGGCACGACATGCATCTGCACGCCCGGGTCAGGGGCGACTGATCCTGTCGCGCAGCCAGGAGTGGATGCCGCTGAACGCCGTTGCGGCCAGAGCGGTGGGGTGGCCGGTGAAGCCGTGGGGCGACTCGGGATAGACGCGCAGCTCCACGTCGTTGCCGGCAGCCGACAAGCGACCGGCCAGCGTCAGGTTGTCCTCCAGCAGTACATCCTCGCTTCCCACGACCAGCAGGGCCGGGGGAAGCCCGCTCAGGTCGGCGTAGAGAGGCGAGATGTCGGGAAGGGTGCGGTCGGCGACATGGCCGACGTAGGCCTGGATGAAGTATTCGTCCGCGATGCGCCGGCCGCCGGGCGTCTGTGCGCTCAGGTCGTAGGCGCCGAAGCGGAGCGCGGCCCCTACGAACCGGTCGACGACGCCCCGGTCACGCAGCCGGAGCAAGGTCGCCAGGGCGAGGGTGGCCCCGGCCGAGCTTCCGCCGATCGCGAGCCGGGCGGTCCCGAAACGGGCCTCGGCCTCATCGACGAGCCACAACGCCGCCGCTGCGCAGTCGTCGGGCGCGGCCGGCCAGGGGTGCTCGGGCGCGAGCCGGTAGTCGACCCCGACGACGGCGATCTGGAGGGCGTCCGCGAGCGCGCGGTGGCGTTCGTCGCCCTGTGCCGCGGAGCCCATGTAGAAGCCGCCGCCGTGGATGCCCAGGTAGACAGCCCGGGGCGGACCGCCGGAAGGGAGGAAGATCCGGACCGGGACCCGTACCCCGGCGGCTTCGACCGTCTCTTCGACGGCAGGCGGAACGGCGGCACGAGGCTCGGGCTTCTTCGCGCGGGCCTCCTTCAGCTCCTCGAACGAGCCGGGCCCGCGGCCTGCCACCCTCGACCGGTAGAAGGCGCGAGCCTCGACGACCTGCTCGGCCGGCACGTCGGCCAGCAGTGCTTCCAGCGCGAATCGCACGCGTCGCTCCTCATCCGTCGTCCTGGCTCGTCCTGCCTGCCCGGCAGCCAATGTAGCGGCGGATCGTGGGGCGCGGTTCGCCACCGCTGCGGTGATCGCCGCTGTCACGACAGGGCTGTCGATCCGGAGGTCAAGCGTCCACCCGCTCCTCCAGGAGTACGGTCACGCTGTCGCCTTCCTCCTTGCCGATCGCCTTGCGTACATCAGCCTTCACCGGCAGCTTGTGCGTGCCGTCGCCCAGGGCCATGAACGAACTGCGGAACGGATGACCGTCGATGGTGCCCCGGACCTTCACCAGGCCGCGGGTGCCGAAGAACGCGGCCGACTCGGGCCACACGACGTAGGTCCAGCCACCCTTTTCCGGGCTCTTCCGCAGGGTCGCGGTGAACTGCTTGTTCATCGTGGATACCGCCTGTTCAGAAGCTCTCTCGATAGCCCTTGGTAGCTCTCGGTAGCTCTCGATGAGAACGGAGTTGTTGCCGTCCACCAGTAGGACCGAGGCGGGCGGGGAAACTCATCGCGTCGGCGCTCCCGGCCCACCTGGTGGAATTTAGTAGCCATGGACATAGTGTCTATGTACTCTATCCGTCATGAGTAAGGGTTCACGGAGTCCCACACCTGGATTCCTGGTATGGCGGCTCGCCAACAAGTGGCGCGTCGCGGTCGATCGCGCGGTGGCTCCGTTGGGTCTCACCCACGCGCAGTACTCGCTGGTCGCGTCGCTGTACGGCATGCAGCGCGTCGGCGAGTCTCCCAGTCAGCGCCAACTCGCCGACCACACGGGCCTGGAGGCGTTGTACGTCTCGAAGCTGGCGCGCGCCCTGGAGTCGGCCGGTCTGATCGATCGCACCCGCGATCCCCGCGACCCGCGCGCCATGCGACTCGCGCTCACCGAGCAGGGCGAGGCCGTCACGCGACAGGCCATCTCGGTGGTCCAGGGGCTGCTCCAGCAGTTGCTGGAGCCACTCGGCGGCCTCGACGCCCCGCGGACGCGTGCGTTCACCGCCGAACTGACCAACCTGCTCGACGCACCTCTCGCTCCATCCATTCCGAACGACGAGAGCAATCAGAGGACTACGTCATGACCACTACCGCATCCGCCCCCGCCACCCCCGCCACCCCCGCAACCCCCGCAACCCCCGCAACCCCCGCCACCCGCGTCGCCAACGCCCGTGACCTCGCCCTGGCCCACTACGCCGCCCGCGGCGTCCTGGAGACCGTCCTGGCCAGGCACGGCGCCACGTTCCAGCAGCAGGTCGCCCTGCGTGCCGCCGTCACCTCCGACGCCCCGCAGACGCCGGAGGGTCTCCTCACCCAGGTCCAGGAGTCGCTCAAGGCGGATCCGGCCGACATACGCGCCACGCTCGACGAGCTGCGGGCCAAGCGGCTGCTCGTCGCCGACGGTGTGCACCTTCGCCCCACCGACGCGGGGCGCGAGCTCCTCGCCGCCGTCGGCGCGGAGACCGCCCCCGTCTCGGCCCGCATCTGGGGCGGGATCCCCGCCGAGGACCTGGCCGCCGCCGGCCGTGTCCTCGCCCTGGTCACCGAGCGCGCCAACGCGGAGTTCGCGGCACTGAACGCCTGACCGAGCCGGTTGGGGCTGTTCCCGGCTCGGGGCGCCGTCAGGAACGGCGAGGGCTGGCCACCCACTACGGCGCAGACCCTCACCAGCTACCTCCGGTCAGGGCCCTGGTCCCGGCTCAGGCGGGGCGGCGGGCCATCCACGTCTCACGCGTCGACCGTACGACGAGGTCGTCCCGGTGGCGTACGTCCTCGGGCCCGCCGTCGATGAGCCGGTCGAGCGCGGCCAGGTCCTCAGGTGAGATGCGCCCGACCAGGTTGCCGCGGATGCGCTCGAAGACGAGGTAGGCGTACCGGCCGGCCCCGTCGGGAAGCGGGGCGCGCAGCTCCCACGGCTCGGCGCGTTCCTGCTCGACGGAGAGGCCGGCGGCCGCCAGCAGCGAGCCCCAGTCGGCCCCCCGGTGCGGCAACTGCTCGGCATGCAGGCCGTCGAGGGCCTCCCGGCAGCGGAACTCCAGGGCGCCCGGCTCCCCGCCCTCGGGCAGGAAGGTCGGCATCCCGTCCACCTCCGCGACGGCCAACAGCCCACCGGGACGCAGCGCGGCGCGGATGCCGGCCAGGGCGGTGGCGGGGTCGTCCAGGTGGTGCAGGGACGCCGACGCCCAGACGAGGTCGGCGTCGACGACCCCGGGCAGCCCCGCACCGGCGTCGGCCTCCCTCGTGTGCACGCGATCGCCGAGCCCCCGGTCCCGGGCCGCCGAGGCGAGCCGCTCCAGCATCGCGGGGGAGCTGTCGACAGCGGTCACCCGGGCGGTCGGGAACCGCTCCAGCAGGGCGAACGTGCCGGTCCCGGTGCCCGAGCCGAGGTCGACGATGTTCCGGACGTCGTCACCGGCCAGGCAGGCGATACGGCCGGTGAGCGCGGTCAGGTGGGGCGCGAAGAGGGCGGCGTCGAGGTCGAGGATCTCGGGGAGACCGTTCGGCGTCGCGGCGGAGCCGTGGGAGTGAGCCGCATGTCCGTGCTGGTGCTGGTGCTGGTGTTCGTGAGCCATGAGATCGAGCGTACGGGCCCTTGCGTCAGATGCATGCAAGCTTGCCGATAACGCAAGAAGATGGGGCCGGAGCCACCCTCCTACGCAAAGGGATCGGGTGCCGGAGTACGCAACCATTCGCGGTACGGATGGTCTTCCTCAGCAGTGAGCACGTGCGCACACCAGGGGGATGAACAACGATGAAGACTTCTCGACTCCGTACCGCTTCGGCGATCTTCGTGACGCTCGCGGCCACGGCGGCCGCCGCACCGGCCTTCTCCGGTACGGCGATGGCGGCCGCACCGGTCTCCGCCGCGCGTCAGCAGGTCGACTTCAACGGGGACGGATACGCGGACATGTACGCCTCGGTGCCGGACGGGACCGTGTCCGGCCTCAAGAAGGCCGGGTACCTGGTGGTCTACCCGGGCGACGCGAAGGGCATCAGCCCGGCCCGCCACCGGGTGATCAACCAGAACACGTCCGGGGTTCCCGGCACGGCCGCCGCGAACGCCCGCTTCGGCACGGGCACGCCCGCGGACATCGACCGGGACGGGTACACCGACCTGCTGGTCTCGGCCGGCGACGGCCCGCGGGTCATCCTGTTCGGCGGCAGGAGCGGCCTCGGCACCCGGGCCGTCGAGTTCCGGGGCCAGGGGTACGCGGTGGGCGACTTCGACGGCAACGGCCGGACGGACGCGGCCTGGATCGACCACACCGAGTGGGACGGGAAGGTCGTCCTGGACGAGAACATCGGCGCGGACGGCTCGGTCGGCGGCACCCGCACGGCACTCACCGTGAACAACGGCGCCACCGTCTTCGAGGACGTGCAGGCCGTGGACATGAACAACGACGGCAAGGACGACCTGCTGGTGAGCACCGGCTGCAACGACGAGCCGGACTGCGGCGGGCGGTCGCTGTACCTGTCGACGGGTACGGGATTCATGTACACGCCCCTCGTCACCGCGCCGGGGACGTACCTGGAGCACTCCACGGTGACGGTCGGTTCGGTCAACGGCGACGCGTACCCGGACCTGGTCTTCACCCGCCGGCCCACCGGCCTGGACAGCGACCTGGACTTCCCGAGCAAGGGCGGCGCGGTGGCGGTCGTCCTCGGAGGCCCCAAGGGCCAGAACACCGCCGTGAAGCCGAAGTGGATCACCCAGGCCACCACCGGAGTGCCGGGCGCCGACGAGAAGGGCGACGCCATGGGCGCGAGCGCCGCGGTGGGGGACCTGGACGGCGACGGCTACGGCGAGGTCGTCGTGGGCCTGCCGGGCGAGGACGTGGGCACGGCCAAGGACACCGGCGGGGCCCTGGTCTTCAAGGGCCGCGCCTCGGGCATCACGGGCGCCGGCACGAAGGTGATCGGCCAGTCCACGGCAAACGTCCCCGGGGTCGACGAGAACGGCGACACGTTCGGCGGCGAGGTCCACGTAGTGCCGCCGGCCAAGGGCGTACCGGCCACGCTGGCCCTGGCCGCTCCCGGCGAGAACACCGGCCAGGGCGGCGTCTGGCTCCTCAAGGGCAGCCGCACGGGCCCGGTCACGAAGGGCAGCGTCTCCTTCGGCGAGCCGAGCCTGGGCGCAAAGCCGTCGGCGGTCCGCTTCGGGGGATTGCTGGGGTGATGGGTCCAGGAGTCGCGCACGGCGGGGGACATGGTGGCAACCTGCGCCAAGTTGGTGTCGATGGCGGAGCGTTGACCAGTGCAGGACGTTTCTGATCTCGTGGAGAAGACGGCCGAAGGGTGATGCGGGCCGGATCCCGCCAGGGATTACGGGACAGCCCTTAGCCGAGCACCGCGTCGGTGAGGTCCGGTCCCCGTCCGTCAACAAGGTCGGGCGGCTCCAGCCCGTACCCCTCCGCTCGCCCGTAGTACGTCGGCTCGCCGGGCTCCGGCTCGGCTCCGAGCACCTGAACGAGCTCCTGGAGAGCCGATGCGAGGCGCGGCGCGTTGGCGGCGTGGATGGCTGGATGCGGCTCGCCCCGGAAATCGCACTGACCCCAGACATCGTGATGCACGGACAGTTCGACCCAGAGGTCCGTCTCGTCCGGCGCCACCATGAGTTCCACCAGACGGTATTCCCCGTGCCGTTCCCCGTCCGCGTCGAACCAGGCGCCCGATCCCAGCACGAGGATTCCGCCGATCTCTGCCCGCGGATGACCGGTCGGCCGGCAGGCGCGGAGCGCATCGGGCAGCGCAGGATCGTCGAGCGAACGCGTGCCGAGGTTCAGGCGGCTGTGGACACCGAGGCCGCCCCTGCCGGTCTGGAACCAGGCCCACTCAAGTGAGGAGGGCACCAGCAGGTCGCGCTTCTCCAGCACCCGACTCATGCGTGCCGCAGTCATGAGCGCGAACTCCAGACCAGGCTCCACGACGTCCTCCAGGTTCCAGGACCACGAGCCACTCTCTCTCGGCGTGCGCATCAGCACGGTCGCAAACTCCTTGAATTCTCCCGATCAGAATCCACGCAGTGGATCGAAGTTCGGTCTCTCACGCAGGCCATTAGTAGCCTGGCGGCATTGGCTGCTCCGGCGCGTCATTGAAAAGGTAGTCGTACATGTTGCGGAGATAGGTGTGAAGAGTTTCCCTGTCGGGGAATTCGATATCGGTCATCCCTTCGTACTCGTCCGGCCCGAAGGAGTCGTCCGCCATGATCCGCTCGAATCCCTCGCGGATCAATTTCACGTAGGAATCGCTGAAACTCAGCAATGTAGGCCTCAGTTCGCCTGTATTCTCGTACCCTCGCTCAAGATCCAGGTTTACTCTGAAGAAATTTCTGAAATGCTCAATACGGGCCACTTCACCTCCGGCTCGTATGGCTACTCGGGGAAATTGTTGCCTGCCATAAGGCCACCCTGTACTTTCTGGGCCAGCTCCCTGAGTTCGATTTCCTTCCCGGCGGTCACCAAATATTGTTTCTCTCACATGCGCAAGAAATAGGTCCGGCAGTCGCACATTATATTTCCGCATGTAAAGCAGAGATCGCCTCGCCAGATCCAGTCGCCGTCGCTGAATATCGAGTCGCCGCCGAGTACGGTCTCGCCGGATCCCAGAACGTCTCCTGAAGACCCCATCACGCTGAACAGGTCATGTTCTTTCAGGAGATACTTGGCGATCTCCTTGGAATCTTTGTAGGGTGATAATGAAGTGAAATTATGCATACTGTCAACGGGAGTGCCGAAGGAAGTCGGCCAGAACTCTTCGAAGAATCCCGCAATGTGCATTTATGTAATCGGTCCCTTACTTTCTTTTCCCTCTTACCTGCGGTGCTCGCCCACCGCCGCAAGGCCTGACGGGCGGCTGCTGATGCTGACTACCTCCGAAACGAGGCGTGCCGAGGCTTGACCGCCCGACGAGGTCAGGTGGTCTCGGCCAGCTTCTCCGCCAGGGACTCAATAAATGTGGCTGCCTCGATCTCGGTAATCTGCACATGATCGATGTCGTTGTGCCCGAGGTCGTACAGCTTGAGGTACTCGGTCGGTTCCCAACGGAGGTTGCGGGTAAAGGCCTCGTCATGGGACTGGTCATCGTCGACGCGTCGTCGCACGATGCCGCGCGGACTGTGCTGGGGGTACCCGTCGCTGATCTTCGCGAAGTACGTCGACTCACCCTCGCAGTCGAAGGCGTCGAGGGTGGCTGGGGACAGCGTGACGAAGGGAGTGGTGGAGGCGTTGCTTTCCAGGTTCCGCAAGGGAATCATCACGCCGTTGAGGTCGAGGTACTCCTGCAGGTAGAAGCCGCCGCCCCGCTCGTACATGCGCAGCAGCGGCTCGTACGGGTCTGGCAAGTTCTCTAGCAGGTCAGGGTGGGCGTCGCGCAATGCCGCCCACCGGACGGCTCCCCTGCAGGTGGTTCGCAGCGAGGCGGGGGCGAGATCCTTGAGGAGTTGCTCCAGATCCTCGGTGACGTCGAGTGGTGTTGTGATGTTGGCGTCGATGTGGGCGGCAATATCGAAGAACGGCCAGAGCTGCTCGGCTTGGTACGCCCGTGCCCACAGAGCCGCTCGTCGCAGGTATTCCCGCATGAGCAGGGCACGTGAGTGAGCGTGATGGAAGGCTGCGGTGTCGTGAGTCCAGCCGATGGCCCGCAGTCGGTCCAATACCTTACGTGAAGGCGTGTTACTCACTTCAGATTCAGCCCCTTGGCTCGCAGCTCTTGGAGAATATCTTTCACGAAGTCGTCGAGGTTGGACAAATCTGCGACAAGCTCCGTCTTGGGGTGCTTCAGGCCAAGCTTCTGCCAGGCGCTTCCGAACCCGCCGCGCACGGGATGCGGCGCCAGGTCGTGGACTCCAGTTGTGCTGAGACTCTTCGGTGAGTAGCGGCTACCGTCGGCGTACGTTCCGTCGGCTTCTCGCCGCCGGAGGCCTGTCTAGCCCTTCGCGAGATACCGCGACCGGGAAAATTTCTCACCCCGAGGGCCCGGACTTTGAGAGGTTCCCGGGTATGTGATCGCACAAGGTGATGATGCGGGAGTGTGAGCCTTGAATGCGCCCGATCAGAATTCAGACGTTCCTAACGGATCTCTGCGGCAGAAAAGCGGGTCGTCGTCTTTCTACTGGCTCTCGTCCAACGAGTTGAGATAAGAGGCGTCCAATGAGGTAAGCGGCTGACGATCGAGATGCTCCTGCCAACCGGACAGGCGAACGCGATAGTCGACAAAGTCGATGAACCCATTCTCGACCCAGAATCCTCCACCTCGCTCGAAAAGAATAATCAATGGTTCGAAAGGGTCTGGAAGGTCAGGGAATCTGGATAGAACTTCGTCTGGAAGTGAGGCCCAGTTCAAGGCGAAGCGGCAGATTTTTCCAGTCAAGGGCGCGCTTGCGTGTTCAGACAAGAAATCGTTCAGGCGGGCAGCGAGTTCAGCGCTCGGCCTTACCGAGCAATCTATCCGGTGTGCAATGTCGACGAAGGGCCAGTCTTCGGGCTGGCCGGCGACAAAGGGCGAGATGAGGTTCTTTTTCTCAAGCTCTTGCACCCAGAGCGCGGCTCGGCGGAGGTACTCGCGCATAAGCTTGGCACGGGATGGGCCATGGGTAAAACTAAGTTCCGCCTCCTGCCAGTTGATGGCAGAAATCCGATCTATGAGAGGTTCCGCATCTGGGGTCACCGTGCAGTGCCACTTTGCCGCTCCGAGGAATAAGGGCGGTGCATGGTAGCTGTCGCCTTCGGGCTCTTCGATGTCCTCGATGACTTCCTGTTCGGCCCTGATGACAGGCTTCGTGTGCTTCATAGCGGTGTTGGTATGAAAGAAATGGCGCGGAACCCTGGACCCCCTCCCGGCCTGCCGCGTTCCGCGTGGCACTCGACGGGGCCCTCACCCCGTGGTGAGGCCATCGTATACTTTCTGGGCAATCCTCCTGAGTTCGGGCTCATTCTCGGCAGGCATAAGGTATTTTTTCTCTCTCATGCGCGAAAGAAATTCGTCAGGTAGTCGCACGTTGTATTTCCGTACATAGAAACAGAGATCGCCGCGCCAGATCCATTCGCCGTCGGTGTAGATCGAGTCCCCGCCGAGTATGGTTTCCCCCGAACCCATCACGTCCTCAGAAGATCCCATCACGCTGAACAGGTCGTGCCCTGCCAAGAGATACTGGGTAATCTCTTTGGCATCGTCGTAGCGATTCGGTGTAACGTTATCTTTCAAGCTGCCGACTGGAACCCCGAAAGATGGCAGCCAGAGTTCCTCGAAAAAATCGGCAATTTTCATAATTTCACTCCTCTTTAGTGCGTCAGCGGCAGGAAGATTCGCCAATATCCGCCGCCGAATATTGTAGGGACTTGACCAGGCCCGAACTTTGAGCTAACGCCGACCTTATTTGTGGGGGCAGTTACGGGGACCCCCAGCTCATTGGCGATTGCCTGAGCGGCAGGGATGTCCAGAGCACCCTTTGAGGTGTTCCCCGTGTGACAAGAAACTAGTCGAACGGGTCCGCCATTATAGCTAGGGTTAGCCCGAATGGCTTCGGCAATGTGGGAAGGATGGGTGTCGCCGGCGGAGAAGCCTTCATCAGCCTGATTTACCCGTCCGGGTTCAAAGAATCCTTGGGCATTGCCATGTACGACGACATCATGGTAGCCGTCAAGAGGGCGCACGCGCTCGAAGTTCACCATGGTGCTCCTGTCGTAACCAATAGCAGTTCTTCCTTCTCGAAAGTACACGGGATCGCCTGTGCTTAGTACGAGATCGCCGGGCTCCTTAGGTGGGTATGGAATCCTGGATTCGGGAGCGATCCGAGCTTCGTAGCCGCGACGGGTTCCCATGTCGCTAACGTGATGATATGGGGAACCGTCCGATTGTGTGCCAGCTGATCCGCCCTCCCCATGACCCTCCGGGCTATCACCATTGTGGCCCTCTGTCCGCGTTTCAGGGCCCTCCGGCCTGTAAGGCAACGAGGCTTCAGAGCCCTCCGGCCTGTAAGGCAACGAGGGTGGGCCTGATGAGCCGCCTCCGCGGTGCATGTCGCCCTTGCTGGCGTCCAGATTGTGGGCCAGCCTCTCGTGGCCGGCACCCCCGGCGGTGATCTTCCCCTGCCCGTGACCTACAGATCCCACTTGTTCGGCAGACACGAAGCTACCTGCGGGTAGGCTTTCGTCTTTCGAGGCGTTGTGGTGCTGTTTGAGCGTGCCGTCCTCGCCGAGGATGTTGCCCTGGCGGTCGAGGTGGATGACGTTGCCGTCGGCGTCGAAGTCCTTGAAGGTTCCCTCGGGCAGGGCGGTGGTGCCTTCGGGGAGTTTGAGGGCGCCTTCCTGGATCGGCAGGGAGCCTGCGGGCGGGGCCACGCCTTCGGGGAGGTGGACCACGCCGTCGCCGAGGTCGATCGCTCCGGTGGGGATCTCCGCGCCGTCCGGCAGCTTGACCGAGTTCCTCGGGATCTCGAACGCGCCGTCCGGGAGCGCCGCGCCCTCGGGCAGGTGCAGGGTGCCGTCGCCGAGCTTGAACGCACCGTCCGGCAGGGTGATCGCGCCCGGCGGCAGTGGCGGGATCTCGACTCTGCCCGTGCCTCTGAGGCCGGCCATCACGTCGCTGATCTTGGTCAGGCCCGCCCCGGCGCCCTTGAAGAGGTACGTCGTCGGGTCGGCGTAGCGGCCCGCCTTGTTAGCGAACGACAGGGCCTTGGCCGCCACCGCCGCCTTGCCCGCGCCGGAGACCGCACCTCCGGTGCCGCCTGTGAAGACCGTCGTCAGGACGTTGAAGGTCACCGCGCCTCCGGCGCGGGCCGGGTTCTCGCCCCACTGGTCGTAGGCGATGAGGGCCTTGCCGGTCTCCTTCATCGCGTTGCGTGCGTCGCGGGCGAAGCCCGGCAGCTTGTCCTCCGGAGTGAGCCACAGGACGTGGGGCGCGGCGACGGTGAGGATGACGCCGGTGGTGAGGTTGCCCAGGCCGGTCCAGGCCTGCTTCGCTGCGTCCCAGCCTTCGGTGCCGAAGAGGGTGCCCAGTCCCTTGACCGTGCCCCACACGCCGTCCACGACGAAGCCCTTGCCGAAGTCCCAGGCGTGTTCGTGGATCTGCCACCACGGTGTGGATTCCTTGACCGGGTCGCCCCACGGCAGGCCCTTGGCGTGCTTCAGGGCCTCGACGTCGTACCCGTACATGCCCTTGCCGCCGGAGCCGTCGTCGGTCTTGAGCGGCTTGCCGTCGGGAACCAGCGTGATGATCTTGTTGTAGCAGGCGCGCTCCACCGCCTGGAACGCCGCCCAGGTCTCGGCGATCTCGTCGCGGCGGCGGTTGTTCTCCTCGACCAGGTCGCCGTCCTCGCGCCACTTGTCGTCCGCGTTCGCCTCGTCCAGGAAGGTCGAAGCCTCCCGCTTGAGCCGCTGCAGCTTCGCCACCAGCGGCTGCGCGTCGTCCGCGTACGCGCCGAGCGCGCCGGTGATCCTCGCCAGGTCCCCCTTCAGCGCGGACCCGCGGTGCGCGACCGGTTGTGTCGTCGCGAACAGCTGATCGGCCTCCGGGGCCTTGTAGAACGCCTGGAGCCCGCCGAAGCTGCTGTGGATGTCACCTGCGACCGTCGCGATGTTCTCCCCGTCCCCGGCCAGGGCGGTCACCTTCTGGTCCAGCACCGCCAGATCCCCGGTGAACACCGGAATGCCGGACGGGTCGATCGGCTCCTTGTCGCTCACTTCCCACCCCGCAGGTCCTTCAGCACGTCCAGCCGGACGGCCTTCGCCGCGTTCTGCGCCTGCTTCGCCGTGTCGAGGTCACCCTCCACGTACTCGTTCGTAGCTGTCGCCGCACCCAGCACCGCCGCCTGGATCCGCTCCGACATCGACTTCAGCTGCGCCTGCCGCGCCTGCGCGTACGCACCCAGCGCCGCTGCCACCGGACCCGTCGCCGTCGGGGCACTGACGAGCGCCGCGACCGGGCCGGCCTGCCGGTGCGGAACCACCGGGCCTACCGGCTGCCCCGCCTCCGTGCCCCCCGGCACCGCGGTTCCCGCCGCTGCCGCCGCCTCGGACAGGTGCGTCATCAGCGCGTTGAGCGCCTTCTCCAGCTCACCGGCGTGCCCGCCGACCACCTTCAACTGGCCTTGCACACCCTGCGGTTTGATATCCCACCCGGTCATCCCACGCCCCCGTACGCACAACAAAGCCGACCCACCCCGCAGGGTGGGCGAACACCTGAACCCGCCGGCGGTCAGCCGATGCCGTCTACCGCGGCTTTCGCCCGCGCCAGCGTCTGCGTGGCCGTGCCGTCGTTCTTCTCCAACGTTGTCCGCAGCAGCCGGATGATGTTCCGCACCTCCTGCGACGTCGCGTTCCACCGCAGTTCCTTGCCGTGGTACTCATCCGCCACGCCATCGGCCGCGAAGTCGTTCATCGCCGCTTTCACCTGCGTGTCCCGCGCCGTGATCACCTGCTCCAAGCGGCCGATCACCACCTGGAGAGCCGCCTGTACCTCCGTCGAGGCCCCCGTGTCGTACGAACGTCGATCCGTGCTGCCCGCCATCAGTCCTTCAACTCCCCGTCAGACAAGTAGGTATGGCCGAACCGCCCACCGCGACCGGTCACCGCGACCGCTCACCGCGACCGGTGTCAGCGGCCGCCGAAACGCGCCGCGTCGAAATTCGCCGACGCCATCTGCGACTTCGCGTTCTCGTCCTGCTCCTGGTCACCCGAACCGAACGCCGCGTCCATCCCCGACTGACCGCCCAGGATCCCCGACAGCGACGCGTTCAACGCCTTCGTGATCTCGTCCGAACGTGTCTTGAAATCGTCGAACGCGACCTTCCCCGCCCCGTTGAACTTCCCCTCCAACGGCTCCGCCGCGGCGATCAGCTGCTGGATCAGCGTCCCCAGATCCGTACTGGCACTCTGCGAATCCGACAGCAGCCTCGACAGGACCGACGCCCCCATGTCGAACTTCATGACATCCCCCGTTACATCGAATGCATCGCATACATCGACCGAACGCACGCCTGCTTGTGCGTACATCCTTGTCTATCAACCCCGGCATCACTACTGCAATCTGCAATCAGCCAGATTGCGGCGGGGAGTCCGGGAAGTCCCTACGCCCCCTTGAGGTGCCGCATCAGCCTCTCGAACTCCTGCCACCCCGCCAGATCCGAGGGGTTCCCCGGCAGCGGGTAGTACAGCGCCGGCCTGGTACGCGGGCCGAGCCGCACCGGCTGTTCCGCCAGCGGCGTGCGTCGCGCCCGGTCTCCCGGCATCGCGCGGACCTCCTCCGCGCCCAGCACGAAGGCCAGTGGGACCCCGGGGCCCTCGAAGCGCGGCGGTACGGCCACATCGCGGCGCGCTTTGCGAAGTTGTACGAGCATCGACTGGAGGTGGTGGCGCGTGGCGAGCGCCTCGGCGGCCGCGGGCAGGGCGTCCAGCGGAGGCTCCTCGTCGGCACCGTAGCCGAAGGCGAGGGTGACCTCCTCCTCCACGCCCGCCTTCGTCCTTGTGACGCGCACGGTCGCGATGCCGGGTCGCGAGCGGTTCCCGACCACGACGAACCACGTGGGTTCCGGCGCTCGTTCGAACGCGACGTCGGTCAGCCGGCCCGGGGACCAGGGGAGGGTCGCCGGTTCCGACGTGCCCCAGCCGGCCGGCGGTTCGCCCGTCAGCTCCCGCCACACCGTCTCCAGGCCACCGCCCAGCACCAGCCGCTCGTCCGCCGGGTGCACCATGCGGAAGGTCAGGCCCAGTTGGCGGTCGCCGGTGTCGTGGACCTGCTGGTAGGCAGCCGCCACCGGGGTGCGCGGGTCGTCGTCCGTGGCGTCGGGGGCGAGCACCGGGTCAAACGCGCCGTCCTGCCAGCGCAGTACGGCTCCGGTCAGTCCGTCGTAGTAGCCGTCCTGTTCGTCCTGGACGATCCAGCGGGACGGCCAGCCGCCCAGCGCGTCCCGTACGGCGGGGGAGAGCGTGGTGCCCGCCGGGCTGACGATCTGGAGGCCGAGACCCGCCTTCGCCGCCGCCCGGAAGGCGTCGGACAGCCAGGCCGTCATCGCCACCACCGGGCGGTCCTGGATGACGACCGCGACCTTGTCGGTGAGCACGTCGATGGCCGGCTGGGCGGCGGCGGGTTCGGGCGCGACGCTCACGCCGTCGGTCTTCACCACGGCGAGCGATCCGGCCGCGTCCGGCGGCCAGGCGGAGCCGCCCACCAGCGCGGCGAGCCGGGTCGCGAAGGTGCCCGCGAGCTGCTCCGCCTCCGCGACGCCCGTGGTGGCGCGGGCCTCCGTCCACCAGTACGGGACCGGCGGGGCCGTGGTTCCGAGCAGCCGCTCGGCCTCACCCTCGACGGAGACCAGCAGCGGGGCCTCCACGGAGACGAGCGGGCGGCCCTCCGTGTCGCAGAGCTGGATCACCGCGCCCTCGCCCCGCGTGCCCACCAGCTTGTCCGGGCCGCCCGAGAGCAGGCCCGCCAGTACGGCCCAGGGGTCGGGCATACGGGGTGTGAGAGCGATGACGTCCTTGGTCATGGAGTGGTCGTCCGGTCCTTCCGGTCCTACGTCGTTCGGCGGTGGGCCTGCGCCGCGGGGCGGCGCTTGTCTGTCCCGAGAGGTCTCACATCGGCGCGTACACCGTCTGGATCAGGCGGTTGGGCTGCCCACGGCGGACGAACACGCCGCGCCCGGGAGCCTGTTGGGAGGCGTACACGCCGGGGAACAACTGGCCCTCGCCGCGGTCGCCCGCCATCAGGAGCGCCGAGGCCCCCGACTCCCGCAGGCCCTGCACCAGCGGCTCGTACATGCCCCGTGAGGCACCGGCGACCCGGCGCGTCAGGACGAAGTGGAGGCCGATGTCGACCGCCGAGGGGATGTACGGAAGGAACGCCGACAGCGGGGACTGTCCGGCGGTCGTGAGGACGTCGTAGTCGTCGACGAGGACGACGATGCGCGGGCCCGCGCCCCAGTTGCCGGGCTCCAGGTCCTCCAGCCGGGCGTTCTCGTCGGGCAGGCGCTTCTCCAGCTCGGTGGCGATGCCCGCCGAAAGCCCGGCGCACAGCTTGGAGTTGTACGCGTACCCGCCGTTGAACTCCTCCGGGACCGCACCGCGCAGTGAGCGCCGCGGGTCCATCACGGCGAACACCAACTCGTCCTCGCCGTAACGGTCGATGAGACCGTGCGCGACCGTCCGCAGCAGGTTCGTCTTGCCGCACTCGCTGTCCCCCAGCACCAGCAGATGCTGATCGTGCTGGAACAGGTCGAGCAGTACGGGCGCGAGCGCCGACTGGTCGAGCCCGATCGGTACGCGCGTGGGCTCGGCCGCCGGCCCCGGCAGCGAGTGCGGCTCCAGAATCTGCGGCAACACGCGGACCGGCTGCGCCACTTCGCCGCTCCAGGTGGCCCGAACCGTACGCGCCGTGCGCTCCAGGACCGCGCCGAGGTCCGCCGTGTCGGCGACCCCGTCCGTACGGGGGAGCGCCACCTGGGCGAAGAGCTTTCCGTCGGTGAGGACCCGTCCGGGCTCGTCGGGCGACAGGGTCTCGGCGAGCTTGCGGTCGATGCTGGACTCGCCGGGGTCGTTGAGGCGCAGTTCGACGCGGGTGCCGAAGTTGGACTGGATGGCGATGCGTACGTCGTTCCAGCGCAGCATGGACGCGACGACGTGGATGCCGTAACCGCCGCCGCGCTTGAGGACGTCGGCGATCGCGTCGTCCAGCTCGTCGAAGTCGTCGCGCAGTGCGCCGAATCCGTCGATGACGAGGAGGACCTCGGCCGAAGCGAGTCCGGGCAGCCGGCCGGCCGCGTGCAGGGTGCGCAGTTGCTCGACCGAGTCGATGCCGTGCTCGCGGAAGAGGTCCTCGCGCATCGCGAGCATCGTGCGAACCTCCTCCACGGTGCGGGCCGCCCGTTCCCGGTCGGCGCGGCCCGCGATACCGCCGACGTGCGGCAGACCCGAAAGTGCCTGGAGACCGCCGCCGACCAGATCCAGTCCGTAGACGCCGATCTCGCGCGGGGTGTGGGTGAGCGCTAGGGAGAGGACGAGCGTGCGCAGCAGCGTCGTCTTGCCCGACTGGGGACCGCCGATCACCGCCGCGTGGCCGCCCGCCGTCGTGAGGTCCAGGAACCACTGCCCCTGCCACTGCTTGGCCGGGTCGTCGAGCAGGCCGACGGGAACGCGGAGAGGCCTCCGGCGTCCGTCCGTGACCGCCCCGGTCAGCCGCATCCCGCGCGGTCCGATGTCCAGCGGACCGGCGACGGTGTCCAGCGCGGTGACCGTGGGCAGGGGCGGCAGCCAGATGCTCCGCACGGGCGGCGCCGCTCCGGTCAACTGGTCGACCATGACGCCCAGTTCGGTCGGGCCCGTCTCGCGGCGACGGGACGCCGGCTCGGCGGACTGCCGCGCCTCGTCCGGTCCGGCCAGGGTGTTGAACGCCTCGTACGGCAGCGCCAGCGGGCCGGTCTCCTCCTCGTCGGTGCTGCGGACCGGACCGCGATAGCCGCCCGAGACATAGCCCGCCTTGAACCGGGCGTAGTGGCTCGTGTCGACCTTCAGATAGCCGAACCCGGGCAGCGGAGGCAGGTGGAAGGCGTCCGTCGTGTCCAGGACGGTGCGGGACTCGTCGGCGGAGAAGGTCCGCAGACCGAGACGGTAGGAGAGATAGGTGTCCAGGCCCTTGAGCTTGCCGCCCTCGATGCGCTGGCTGGAGAGCAGCAGATGAACGCCGATGGAGCGGCCGATCCGTCCGACGGAGAGGAACAGGTCGATGAAGTCCGGCTTCGCGGTGAGCAGTTCGCCGAACTCGTCGATGACCACGAACAGGTGCGGCAGCGGATCCAGGTCCGGCCGCTTCTCGGCACGCAGAGCCGCGTAGTCCCCGATGTCCGCGACGTTCCCCGCGTCCTTGAGGGCCTGCTGGCGGCGCTTGACCTCACCGGCGAGGGAGGAGTGGACCCGCTCGACGAGCCCCGCCTGGTTCTCCAGGTTGGTGATGACCCCGGCCACGTGCGGCAGGTCCGCGAACGGCGCGAACGTCGCCCCGCCCTTGTAGTCGACCAGCACGAGCGCCAGGTCCTCCGGCGGATGGGTGGCCACCAGGGCGAGGACCAGGGTGCGCAGCAGCTCCGACTTGCCCGAGCCCGTCGCGCCCACGCACAGACCGTGCGGGCCCATCCCCAGCTCCGAGGACTCCTTGAGGTCCAGCAGCACCGGCTCGTGGGAGTCGCTGATGCCGATCGGGACGCGCAGGAAGGCGCGCTCGCCACGCGGCGCCCACAGCCGTTCCAGGTCGAGCCGGGCCACGTCGTCGATGCCGAGCATCGCCGCGAACTCCACCGGACCGGAGAGCGGGGCGTCCGCCAGGGATTCGGCGGACAGCCGCAGCGGTGCGAGCATCCGGGCCAGCCCCTCGGCGAACGGGATACCCGCCTCGTCCACCGTGCCGTGCGCCTCCACGGGCTCCGGCGTCCGCAGGTCCTCGATGGTCACGTCCGTGCCGTCCACCGTTATCCGTACGCTGACGTGGCCCGGCTCCTGCACCCGACGCTCCAGCAGATGCAGCACGGTGACGCCCATCTCGCGCAGGCCGACGGCCTCGTCGGGGCGCGGCAGGTCGACGGCGTCCTCGCCGTGCCCGTCGGTGACGACGAGCAGCCGGGAGTTCATGGACAGCGCGTCCCGGCCGGCCAGGCCCCGGCGTACCTCGGCCGCGTACGAGGCCCGGCGGCGCAGCTCCGCCCCGATCTGCCGGGCGAGCTGCGGGGCGGACGGGGCGATACGGCGAGCGGCCACGGGCCCGTCGAACTGCTCGGTGTCGAGCAGGTGCGGCAGCCACTTGGCCCATTCCCAGTCGGCCATGCGGTCGCCCGGCGCCGCGACGGCGATGGCCACGTCGTCGGGTGCGTGCAGGGCGGCCGTCTGGACCAGCAGGGCACGGGCCACCCGCAGACAGTCCTCGCGCGGGCCGATCACACTGACGTTGCCGATCCGGTCCAGCGGGACGGTGAGCGGCAGTTCGGTGCCGTTGCGGAACCGGTTCACCAGCGCCGACGCCTCGTTGAGCATGAACAGGTCGGGCGGGGTGAGGACCGTCGAACCCGGCTCGGCGATTCCCAGATCCCGTACGGGCATCTCGCCGGTGCCGACCCGCACCCGCAGGAAGTCGTCGTCGACCCTGCGCCGCTCCCAGAGGCGCGCCGGGTCCCGCACGATGTCGTACAGGGCGTACGGCGGGGGGTTCAGGACATCGGCGCGCTCACGCCGTTCGCGCTCCTCGCCCGACAGCTCCTCCCGCAGGTCCTCCACATAGGCGAGATAGGCCTCGCGCTGAGTGCGTCGGGTGCGCTGGGCCTTGCCCCGCTGCGAGAAGAGCAGCGCCACGGAGCCGATGACGGTGACCACGAGGATGATGGCGCCGAGGGCGGCGAACTGGCTGTTGCGGACGACCGTCATCATCACGACGGACGACATGACCCCGGCGACCGGCAGCAGCGACATCGCGATGTTGCCCGCCTTCCCCTCGGGGAGGTTGGGCGGGGCCTCGATGGTGCGGGGCACGGGCGCGGCCGGGGGACGGGTGGTCCGGGCGGGGCGGTGGATCAGTCGGGTGCTCATGGGTGTTACCGGCGCTTCTGGGAGAGCTGGAAGACCTCGGCGGCCAGCCGGGTGGCGGCCAGCCGCGTCGGGCGGGCGAGCAGTTCGGTGCGGAGTGCTCCGCCTGCCGCCAGATGCCGGTCGTGGGGCAGCACGTGGACGGTCGCGCCGGTGGACCGCAGCTTCTCGGCGGCGGCCTCCACATCGATCCCGGGGCGGGATGTGGTGCTCGTGAGCGCCACCACGGTCCCGGCGATCATGTGGCGCGGCAGCCCCTGCATCCACTGGAGGACCGCGTACGTGCTGGTGATGCCGTCCAGGGTGGCGGGAGCGGCCAGGACCCGGGCCTGGGCGGCGGAGAGCGCGACCCGGGCGACCTCGGCGGGCAGCGTCTCGCAGTCGACGACGGTCACCCCGAAGTAGCGGCGGAGCGCGACCATGACCCGTTCGTACGCCGCTGTGTCCAGCATCGCCCCGATCCGCCCCTGGCTGCCGGGCAGCAGCCAGGCGTTGTCGGGGAGTTGGACGAGGTATCCGGTGACGTCGAGCAGCGACATCTGCGGCTCCACGATGTCCGCCAGATCGGCCGTGGTCCAGCGCAGCGTCTGGGCTCCGAGACGCAGGGGCAGCGAGCCGAGCGCCGGATCGGCCTCGACGAGGAGGACCGGGTCCTGGCGGTAGTGCGCGTACGCCGTGCCGAGCAGGGCGGCCACCGTCGTCTTGCCCGCGCCGCCCCGGATGGAGGTGACGGCGATCTGCCGACCGGTCGTCACCGGCTGCTGGATCCGCTCGGCGGTGCGGGTGATCTCGGCGACCTCGCGGGCCGCCGACGAGGAGACGATCCGGCGTATCGCCCGTGAGACCCGCGCGGCGGCCGGCTCACCCTGCCGGGGGCGGCGTGCCGTACCGGACAGCGCGCTGTCGATCACGGGCCGTGAGTCGGGGGACCGGGCGGGCTGTTGCGCACGTGCCGGCGGTGCGGCGGGAGAGGGAGCGGGCGGCGCGGCGGGCGACGCGGGGAAGTTCGGGCCCGGCACCCGCGCACCCGTACGCTCCTGCGGTTGCGGCTGCTCCTGCGGCTGCGGCTGCGACGGCGGAAGCTGCTGCTGTTCCCGTGCCGCACCGTGGTTCTGTGCCGCACTGTGGCTCTGTGCCGCACCGTGGCTCTGCGCGCGCTGCGGAGGAGGGGTTCCTCTCAGGTCGCGCAGCACATCACCCTGCCAGTTGTCCGCGTTCGGCATGTCTGCCCTTCTCCTCCGCTCCGATGCCCCGACCGGAGTCGCCCGCGCATGAATGTCAGAACTTGTCGAGCAACTGGCCGTAGATGCCGAACACACCGATGGCGAGCGGGAACAGCCCCACCATGCCGATCGACTCGATCAGGTCGGCGGTGCGCCGGAGCCTCACCCGTACATGCTCGGGAGGCTCCACCGCGAGGGTGAGCAGGGGCAGCAGCGCCGCCACGCCGAGTACGACGACGGGGCCCGCGCCCCCCGACGGCTGCTCCATCCACAGCATCACGAGGCACACGAGCAGGACCGCCGCGCCGACGAACAGGGCCACCACCTCGGCCACCAGAGGAAACGCGCGGGCCCTCGACAGCAGCACCACCGCCACCAGCGAGGGCAGGAGCACCGTCCACACGGTCGGCCGCGGGGTCAGGGTGAGGAGCCAGCCGGCCGCCGTCGCCGACGCCGCGGTGACCACGGTGGCGAGAGCGAGTCCGCGGTGCGTGGCGGTCAGGGCGTCGGCCACGTCGTGACGGCTGACCGATGCCCCGCCCGACCGCCGGTCATCGAGCGCGGTGAGGCCGGACGCCATCAGCGCGAGCCGGGGCAGCACGCCGAGCAGCACCACGGAGAACACCGCCATCACGGCGCCCAGCCGGGCCGGATCCGGCTCCACGGCGGCGACGGCCTCCCACACCGCGGTGACGGCGGCGGTGGCACCGGCGCCGAT
Organism: Streptomyces sp. NPDC091287; assembly: GCF_044768525.1. Lineage (NCBI taxonomy): Bacteria > Bacillati > Actinomycetota > Actinomycetes > Kitasatosporales > Streptomycetaceae > Streptomyces > Streptomyces sp. NPDC091287. Next base: position 60,524 of record NZ_JBIVUV010000009.1, on the reverse strand, counting down.
CAGGCCACCGCGGCCGAGCGGCGAGAAGAACCCGAGCAGCAGCAGGGCCAGGGCCACCGCCGTCGCCACCGCGGCGAGCCGGGCCGGGCCCGACCAGGCGTACGCGTCGGCGGCGGTCCAGGCCGTGAGAACGCCGAGGCCGCCCGAGACGAACAGCAGCGCGGTCGCCAGGCCGCGATTGCCGCTTCCGATCCGGGCGCACAGCGCGCCGCCCACCAGAAGGACGACGGTGGCGACCGCCAGCGCGACGGCCAGGGCGCCGAGCGGGAACTCTCGCCGGGCCAACAGGGCGGCGATCACCGCGAAGGCCACGGTCGACGCCCCGGCGGTGACCCTGCGCGCGGCCGGACGCCAGCGCCAGGCCTGTAGGTCGAGGCTGTCGGCCACCTGGTCCGTGACGTCGTGGACGACCGGGGCGGGCGGCGCCGCGTGGGTCCTGACCAGGCGCAGCACGGCGCCGTCGCTGACGCCGGCCGAGGCGAGCGTGCTGTCGTGCGGCAGGGCCGAACCGTCGGAGGTGATCAACTGCCGGGTCAACGGCCGCGAAGCCGCCCGGTCGTCCAGCAACTGCAGTATGTCCGGCAGAAGTTGACCGATGGGCGTGTCCGAGGGCAGCACGATGTCGGCCCGGCGCCGCTCGCCGACCAGGGTCACCCGGCTCAGTTCCGATCGGGACGTCATTGCTGTGCTCACCACTTACGGAAACCTATCATCGTGATGTTCCGAAATTTCGGGCCAATTAGGCATAGCGCAGGGCGTGGTTGGCGCATTTCCGAGCTCGGCGAAATCTCGCCTGCGGTTTCCGAGCTCGGCGCAATCTCGCCTGCGGTACGTGCGCGCCTGGTGAATTTCCGGCCACTTCGTCGTTTCTCGGCCGGAGCTGATCAGGGGCCCTTCTCCGGGCCGGAAGAATGCGTCGGCGATTCGTACCGCTGCGCCTGCCGCTGCTGTTTCTCCTGCTCGGCCTTCTGTTTGTCCAGCGTGTGCTGGAGGAAGGACCAGCCGACGCACCCGGCGCAGAGCACGGCGGTGATGGCGATGCCCGCGAATACCTTCCCGAGCCGCTCGTCGGCGGTGCGCCGTGCGCGCCCCACGCCGAAGAGCAGAGCGTCTCGCGTCCTGCGGCGGCGTACCCCCACCGATTCCAGCAGCTGACTGTCGTAATCCCGTGCCACATGGTCCCCCTTTGCCACTGCAACATACCGAGGGGCGGTTGTGGAGTACACACCAGGGGGACGGGGACGGGGCGTGGGGGAAGCGGTGTTCACGCCCGGCCGGGGCGCGTCCAGTCGTGGTTCTCGCGTACGAGGGTGAATCCGGCCGATCGGTAGAGCGCGGCCGCCGCCTCGTTCCTGGCCGGCGTCAGAACGGCCACCGCGCTCGCGCCCCGGTCGGCGAGCGCCGCGCACGCGCCGCGTACGGCGTCGCGCCCGTAGCCGTGACCGCGGTGGTCCGGATGGGTGCCGACCGGTTCGAGCAGTCCGCACCTGCCTGTACCCCCGAACCATCCGGTTGCGGCGGCGGCCGGGTCCCCGGCGGGCGTGCGGACGAGCGTCTCCACGGCGAGATGGCCCGCGGGGGACTCCTTCATCCTGCGCCAGTGGTCGACGGAGAACGTGGATCCCGCGAAGGCGGCTCGGTGCACCAGCGCCCGGTCGGCGGCGTCGGACCCGGTGACCTGTACCGCGCGGCTCGACACCGGCCCCGGGGACCAGGAGAAGACGAGCCAGGGCTCCTCCGTGTCCGGCTCCCAACCGGGCACGGGCAGGCCGTCGGTCGCGTCGTTGCCGGGTACGAGCAGGTCCTCCGCGTCCGCCGCGAGCGCTCCGAAGTCGGCGTCGGGCGCGGCGGTCACGCGCAGCACGGGGCCGTCGAGGAAGCCGACCGCCACGGGTGCCGCCTTCGCCGCATCGCCGGACCGGGCCCCGGCCTGCGAGGAGGCCCGTGCGTCGGTCCGTCCGGAGGTTCGTGCGGAGTCCCGTGCGGAGGCCAGTGCGTCGGTCCAGAGGTAGACGGTCGCGTCGTCCAGTCGCAGTAGCCAGCCCACGTCCCCGGGGTGCAGGCTCCCGGACGGGGCATCGGGCGGTGTCCACGCGCGCAGTGCGCGCAGCGCCGGGCCGGTGTCGGCAGGGGACAGGCGGTGCCGCGCGAGTGAGGCCATGCGCGGAGACTAGTCAGCGTGCCACGGAGGCGCGAAGGCTTTTGTGTCCGGGCCGGTGGTCATGTCTGCCGCAGCGCGAACCACAACTCCGTCCGTACGTCCATGTCGTCCAGGTCCGCGCCCAGCAACTCCCCGCACCTCCCGATGCGTTGGCGGACGGTGTTGCGGTGGACGCCGAGGGCCACCGCCGTACGGTCCCAACTGCCGTGCAGGGAGAGCCAGCAGCGCAGGGTGTCGGCCAACGGCGCGGTGAGCGGGGCGAGGAGGGCGCGGGCGTGGGCGGCCGCCTGTTCGGGCGGGACCAGCGCGGCGAGGCCGCTCGTGGGGGCGTCCACCGTCAACGGGGCGCGGGTAGCCCGCGCGTGGGCCAGGGCGCGGGCGGCCAGGGCGTCGGCGGCGTCGAGAGCGGTGACGGGGGTGGGGGCGGACGCGCCGAGCGTCCAGCCGGGCTGCGGGGTGAGCCGGGCGGACCGGGGCCGTGGATCCGGCCCCGCGGGATCGTCGTTCAGCGGCTCACCGCCCGCCGCCGACCCCTCCCCGTCGTCCGGCAGCAGCAGCCGGACCGCCTCGCCCGCCCCGCGTCCCGCGTCGACCAGGGCCGTGCCAAGCGACGCGCCCAAGGCCCCGGCCGTCAGGGCGTCCGCCGGGGTGCCGTCCGTGCGGCGGGCGTGGATCACCGTCCAGGGGCGGGTGGAGCCGAGGAGCGGCGCCACCTCGGCGGGGGTGGCGCCCAGGAGCATGCGGACCAGGGCCGCCGAACGGCCCGCCGCGTCCGCGCCCTGGTGGGGGGCGGCCAGGAGGGAGAGGAGGACCACCGCGATGCCCGCCACCGTGTGGTCGCCGGACTCCCGTCGCCGGGCCGCCAGCGCCAGGACCAGGCCCTCGCCGCCGCCCAGCGCGTACGCGGAGAGGTGGGTGCCGCCGTGGGTGTCGGTGGCCGAGGAGGGGGAGCCGGGGCGTTCGCGGGCGACCACCCGGGCCAGCCGGGTCAGGGCCCCCGACGCCTCCGGGGCCGGGCGACGGCCCGCCGCGTGGACCTCCTCGCCGCCCGCCGTCAGCAGGACCGCCCGGCCGCCGAGCTGCGTCGCGAGCTGGTGGAGGACCGCCGGTACGGGATCGGGGCGGGCCGCCGCCGTCGCCAGCGCCTGCTGGGCGCGGGTCACCCGGCGCAGCTCGCGGTGGCGCGCCTCGGCCATCAGCCGCCACACCGCCCGCGCGATCGCGGTGAACGGGGTCTCCGGCCCCACCTCCAACAGCGGCAGGCCCTCCCGGTCGCACGCCTCGATCAGGGCCCGGGGCACCGTCTCGTGCACCGGCCTGACCCCGAAACCCAGCGCCGCCGCCCCCGCCTCCACCAGCCGGCCGACGTAGTGGTCCGGGTCCGTCAGCAGCACGCCCGCGCTCAGCAGCAGTTCGCCGCCGAGCAGATACGGATACGGGTCGGCCATCTCCGAGGTGTGCACCCAGAGCAGATCGGCGTCGGCCGGGCCCGCGATCCGGCGCAGGCCCAGCTCCTCGCGCGCCAGGAGCTCCGCCAGCGGGATGGGCGGGGTCGGCGGGCCGGCCGGGGAAGTCGTCTGCGGGGTGACCGAGGAAGGGTTCGGCATGGACGGTCCATCCATTCAGTGCGTCGCGAATGGAGGAAACGTACACTTCAGCGTCGGCTTTCGGCCACCTACCGTCTTCCTCGCACGTACATCTGTTTGCGCGAGACGGAGGGAAGCCCATGGCTGTCGACTACGCCGTGATCGTCGTCTACCTGGCCGGCATGCTCGCCATGGGCTGGTGGGGCATGCGCCGCGCCAAGTCGAAGAGCGAGTTCCTGGTCGCGGGCCGCCGCCTCGGGCCGGGGATGTACTCCGGCACCATGGCCGCGATCGTCCTCGGCGGCGCGTCCACCATCGGCGGCGTCGGGCTCGGCTACCAGTACGGCCTCTCCGGCGCGTGGATGGTCTTCACCATCGGCCTCGGTCTGCTCGCACTGTCCGTCTTCTTCTCCGCGCGGATCGCCCGGCTGAAGGTCTACACCGTCTCCGAGATGCTCGACCTGCGCTACGGCGGCCGGGCCGGGATCATCTCCGGCGTCGTGATGTGGGCGTACACCCTGATGCTCGCGGTCACCTCGACCATCGCGTACGCCACCATCTTCGACGTCCTCTTCGACGTGGACCGCACCGTCGCGATCGTCCTCGGCGGCGCGATCGTCGTCGCGTACTCGACGCTCGGCGGCATGTGGTCGATCACGCTCACCGACATGGTCCAGTTCGTCGTCAAGACCATCGGGGTGCTGCTGCTCCTGCTGCCGATCGCCGTCGTCAAGGCGGGCGGCTTCAGCGAGATGAAGGCCCAGCTGCCGACCGAGTACTTCGACCCGCTCGGCATCGGCGGCGAGACGATCTTCACGTACGTGCTGATCTACACCTTCGGCATGCTCATCGGGCAGGACATCTGGCAGCGCGTGTTCACCGCGCGCAGCGACAGGACGGCGCGCTGGGGCGGCACGGTCGCCGGTACGTACTGTCTCGTCTACGCCATCGCCGGGGCCGTCATCGGCACCGCCGCCAAGGTGATGTACCCGAACCTGGCGAGCCCGGACGCCGCCTTCGCGACGATCGTCAAGGACGAACTGCCGGTCGGCGTGCGCGGACTGGTGCTCGCCGCAGCGCTGGCCGCCGTGATGTCGACCTCCTCCGGCGCGCTGATCGCCTGCGCCACCGTCGCCAACAACGACATCTGGTCCCGGATCCGCGGGGTGGTCGGCCGGGGCGGGGGCGGCGAGGAGCCGCACGACGAGGTCAAGGGCAACCGGGTCTTCATCCTGATCATGGGCATCGGCGTCATCCTCATCGCCATCGCGTTGAACGACGTGGTCGAGGCGCTGACCGTCGCGTACAACCTGCTGGTCGGCGGGCTGCTCGTGCCGATCATCGGCGGGCTGCTGTGGCGGCGCGGCACGGCGGCCGGGGCGCTGTCGGCGGTGTGCGTCGGGGGTGTCGCGGTGATCGGGCTGATGGCGCACTACGGGATCCTCGCCAACCAGCCGATCTACTACGGGCTGCTGGCGTCGCTGACCGTGTACGTCGTCGTCTCGCTGGCGACGCCGCCGACGGACGCGGCGGTGCTTGCTGCTTGGCGCGAGCGGTTGGCGGGGCGCGAATCCAGCCCGTCCGGCGTTTGAGGACGGAACCGATGGGCCGGCTCATCTCAGCCCGTCCGGCGATTGAGGACGAAGCGGTCGCCGGCCGCCCCCGGCACCGCACCGCACCCCGCACACTTGACACCGTACGAAACCCGAAGGAAAGGCACACCCCCCATGAGCAGCACCGAATCGCCGCGCGGCCCCATCGACTCCTCCCGCGTCCCGCGGTACGCCGGGCCCGCGACGTTCGCCCGGCTGCCCCGGCTCGACGAGGTCGGCCGTACCGACGTCGCCGTGGTCGGCGTGCCCTTCGACAGCGGGGTCTCCTACCGGCCCGGCGCCCGCTTCGGCGGCAACGCCATCCGTGAGGCCTCCCGGCTGCTGCGCCCGTACAACCCGGCGCAGGACGCCTCCCCGTTCGCCCTCGCGCAGGTCGCCGACGCCGGGGACATCGCGGCGAACCCGTTCAACATCAACGAGGCCGTCGAGACCATCGAGGGCGCGGCCGACGACCTCCTGGGCACCGGCGCACGCCTGATGACCCTCGGCGGCGACCACACCATCGCCCTGCCCCTCCTGCGCTCCGTCGCCAAGAAGCACGGGCCCGTCGCCCTGCTCCACTTCGACGCGCACCTGGACACCTGGGACACCTACTTCGGCGCCGAGTACACCCACGGCACCCCGTTCCGCCGGGCCGTCGAGGAGGGCATCCTCGACACCTCCGCCCTCTCCCACGTCGGCACCCGCGGCCCGCTGTACGGCAAGCAGGACCTGACCGACGACGAGAAGATGGGCTTCGGGATCGTCACCTCCGCCGACGTCATGCGGCGCGGCGTCGACGAGATCGCCGACCAGCTGCGCCAGCGCATCGGCGACCGGCCGCTGTACATCTCCATCGACATCGACGTCCTGGACCCCGCGCACGCCCCCGGCACCGGCACCCCCGAGGCCGGCGGCCTCACCTCCCGTGAGCTGCTGGAGATCCTGCGCGGCCTCTCCTCCTGCCACCTGGTCTCCGCCGACCTGGTCGAGGTCGCCCCGGCGTACGACCACGCCGAGATCACCTCCGTGGCCGCCTCGCACGCCGCGTACGAGCTGACGACGATCATGTCCCGCCAGATCGCCGCGCAGAAGGACGCAAAGGAAGCCGAGGGCGCCAAGTGAGCCACGACCACGACGACCGGCCGCAGCTCACCGCCGCCCAGGCCGCCGCCGTACTGAACCCGCCGGCCGGCCGCAACGGTGGTGACCTCGTCGTCGAGTCCCTCCAAGGGCTGGGCGCGACCACCGTCTTCGGGCTGCCCGGCCAGCACGCGCTCGGCATGTTCGACGCGCTGCGCCGCTCCTCCCTCCGTTACGTCGGGCTCCGCGTCGAGAACAACGCGGGCTTCGCCGCCGACGCGTACGGCCGGATCACCGGCGAGGTCGCGCCGCTGCTCCTGTCCACCGGGCCCGGGGCGCTGACCTCGCTCGCCGCGCTCCAGGAGGCGGCCGCCGCCTCCGCGCCCGTCCTCGCGATCTCCAGTCAGATCCCCACGGCGGGGCTCGGCGGCGGGCGGCACGGCTATCTCCACGAGCTGCGCGACCAGCAGGCCTCCGTCCGCGACATCGTGAAGTCCGTGCACACCGTGCGGTCCGCCTCGCAGATCCCCTCCGCGATCGCCGCCGCCTGGGAGTCCGCGCTGTCCGCCCCGCACGGGCCGGTCTGGGTGGAGATCCCGCAGGACGTGCTGCTCGCCGAGACGACGCTCCCGGTCGTCAGCGCCATGGACGCCACCCCGCGCGACCTCTACCCGCGCCCCGAGCTGACGGTCGCCGCGGCCCACCTGCTGTCGAACGCCGAACGCCCGGTGATCATCGCCGGCGGCGGAGTCGTCCGCTCCGACGCCTCCGGCAAGCTGCGCGCGCTGGCCGAGAAGATCGACGCCCCCGTCGTCACCACCTTCGGCGGCAAGGGCGCGTTCCCCTGGGAGCACCCGCTCTCGCTCCGCTCCTGGCTGGAGGACCGGCACACGACCGACTTCCTGGAGGACGCGGACGTCCTCCTCGTCGTCGGCTCGGGGCTCGGCGAACTCTCCTCGAACTACCACACCTTCCGCCCGCGCGGCCGGGTGATCCAGATCGAGGCGGACGCCGGGAAACTGGAGTCCAACCACCCCGCGCTCGGCATCCACTCCGACGCCCGCGAGGCCCTGTCCGACCTCCTGGAGGCCGTCGAGCGGCGCGAGGACGCGGGCGCCGCGGAGCGCGTGGCCACGGTGCTGGAGAAGGTACGGGTCCGGATCGACGCCCAGGAACTGACCCTGGAGCAGCAGGTCCTCGCCGCCGTCCGCGAGGCGCTGCCCGAGACCGCGCCCAGCTTCTGGGACATGACGATCCTGGCGTACTGGGCCTGGTCCGCGTTCGACGCCCGCCGCCCCAACACCATGCACTCCGCCCAGGGCGCGGGCGGCCTCGGCTACGGCTTCCCGGCGGCCATCGGCGCGGCCGCCGCCGACCCGACGAAGCCCGTGCTCGCGGTCTCCGGCGACGGCGGCGCGATGTACTCCATCGCGGAGCTGGCCACCGCCCGCCAGTACGACCTGCCGCTGACCTGGCTGATCGTCGACGACGGCGGCTACGGCATCCTGCGCGAGTACATGACGGGAGCCTTCGGCGAGGCCACCGCCACCGAGCTGTCCCGCCCGGACTTCGTCGCGCTCGCCGAGTCCTTCGGCGTACCGGCCGTCGTGACGACACCGGAGTCCCTCGCCGCCGACCTCGGCAAGGCGCTGGCGGCCCCGGGCCCGTCCGTCGTCGTGCTCCCGGCCCTGCTGCGGATGTTCGAGCCGACGCACCTGTAGGCCGTACGCGTCCGGAGCGCGGCGGGCCGGTCCCGGCCGGGGGCGACCCCGCCCGGGACCGGCCCGCTCACAGCTCCGCGAGTGCCTTCTCGATCGCGGCCTCCTGCACCTGGACACCCTCCTGGAACCGGGCCCGCTCCGCCGGGTCCCGGATCTCCCCGGGCAGCTCCCGGCGCAGTGGCAGAAGGTCCGGCAGCTGCCGGAAGACCACCGCGGCGGCGGGCCCCCGGTCCCGGTTGGTGGCGTCGGCCAGATACCGGCCCGCCTGCCACAGGTGCACGGTGAGGTGCTTGCGCGGTTCGGTGGACACCTGCCGCCGCGTCCCGGGCTTCCCCAGGGAGTGGTGCGTGCCCTCGCCGAGGCGCTCCAGCGCGGCGAGCGCCGCGTAGAGCTGTCCGCAGCGGTAGGCCTCGGTGAGCCGGTCGTTCGCCATGGTCCCTGCCCCCTTCGGCGGCCCTTTCGACGGCCCTCCGACGGGGAGGCCGCCCATGCCGCTGCGGATGACTACCCCCGGCCCGGACCCCGAACCGGTCCTAGGACCTGTCGTCAGACTGCCGCCTGCCGGGCGACGCCCGGTCCTAGGACCCCGGTACCGCACGCCCCCGACCATCGGCCCCGTTCACCGCCCCCTTTGTTGCGGCGGGATGAAATCCGCAGCCCCGGGCGTTGGTGCCTTCCGGTAGGCCAGGTGGAACAGCCGGATAGGAGCTGGCTCACCGGTGGAACAGCTGGATCAGCGGACAGGCCGGCGGACGGGCCGAAACGGGAGGCAACGCGTGACGGGCGCAGAGCAACAGGGGTGGGGCCGGCGGCTGACCGGGTACGCGTGGCGGTACCGGCGCAACGTCGTGCTCGCTCTCGGCTCGTCGCTCGCCGGAATGGCCGTCATGGCCCTCGTCCCGCTCATCACCAAGGTGATCATCGACGACGTGGTCACCGACCACACCCGCTCCCTCGCCGTCTGGACCGGACTGCTCATCGGCGCGGCCGTCCTCGTCTACATAGCCACCTACATCCGCAGGTACTACGGCGGCCGGCTCGCCCTGGACGTCCAGCACGACCTGCGTACGGACATGTACACGACGATCACCCGGCTGGACGGGAAACGGCAGGACGAGCTGTCCACCGGGCAGGTCGTCGGCCGGGCCACCAGCGACCTCCAGCTGATCCAGGGGCTGCTGTTCATGCTCCCGATGACCATCGGGAACGTGCTGCTCTTCCTCATCTCCCTGGTGATCATGGCGTGGCTCTCGCTGCCCCTGACCCTCGTCGCCCTCGCCGTCGCCCCCGCCCTCTGGTTCATCGCCCGCCGCTCCCGCACCCGTCTCTTCCCCGCCACCTGGTATGCCCAGAGCCAGGCCGCAGCCGTCGCCGGAGTCGTCGACGGGGCCGTCTCCGGGGTCCGGGTCGTCAAGGGCTTCGGCCAGGAGGACCAGGAGACCGGCAAGCTCCGCGAGGTCGGGCGCCGGCTGTTCGCCGGGCGGCTGCGCACCATCCGGCTGAACTCCCGCTACACCCCGGCCCTCCAGGCGGTGCCCGCGCTCGGCCAGGTCGCCATGCTCGCCCTCGGCGGCTGGCTGGCCACCCGGGGCGAGATCACCCTCGGCACGTTCGTCGCCTTCTCCACCTACCTCGCCCAGCTCGTCGGCCCCGTCCGGATGCTCGCCATGGTCCTCACCGTCGGCCAGCAGGCCCGGGCCGGTGTGGAACGGGTCCTGGAGCTCATCGACACCGAGCCCTCGATGCAGGACGGCACCAAGGAGCTGCCCGCCGACGCCCCGGCCGGCATCGAGTTCGACGACGTCCGCTTCGGCTATGACGACGAGCGCCCGGTCCTCGACGGCTTCTCGCTCACCGTCGAACCCGGCGAGACCGTTGCCGTCGTCGGCGCGTCCGGCAGCGGCAAGTCCACCGTCTCGCTCCTGCTGCCCCGCTTCTACGACGTCTCCCACGGGGCCGTCCTCATCGGCGGCCACGACGTCCGCGAGCTGACCCAGGCGTCCCTGCGCTCCGCCATCGGGCTCGTCCCCGAGGACAGCTTCCTGTTCTCCGACACCATCCGCGCCAACATCGCCTATGGCCTCCCCGACGCCACCCAGGAGCAGATCGAACAGGCCGCCCGCGCCGCCCAGGCCGACCGGTTCATCGCCGACCTGCCGAAGGGGTACGACACCACCGTCGGCGAACACGGGCTCACCCTCTCCGGAGGCCAGCGCCAGCGCGTCGCCCTCGCCCGCGCCATCCTCACCGACCCCCGGCTCCTCCTCCTCGACGACGCGACCTCCGCCGTCGACGCCCGTGTCGAGCACGAGATCCACGAAGCCCTCAAGCAGGTGATGGCGGGCCGTACGACGCTCCTCATCGCCCACCGCCGCTCCACCCTCCAGCTCGCCGACCGCATCGCCGTCCTGGACGGCGGGAAGCTCGCCGCGATCGGCACCCACGAGGAGCTGGAGCGCACCTCCGCGCTCTACCGCCGCCTCCTCACCGACCCCGACGAGCTGGGCGGCACCTCGCCCGGCCACCGGCCGCCGCGCCCGGAGGCCGGCCCCGAGGACGACCGCGCGCTCCAGGAGGAGCTGGACGCCGAGTTCGACGCGGAGCGCGGCATCACCCCCGCGCTCTGGATCCGCGAGGAGGAGGAGCGGGACACCACCGTCGCCGGCATGCCCGCGACGCCCGAGCTGCTCGCCCAGGTCGAGGCCCTGCCGCCCGCCACCGACACCCCCGAGATCGACGAGACCGCCGCCGTGCGGCCGGAGGACTCCTACGGGCTGCGCCGACTGCTGCGCGGCTTCGGCGCGGTCCTGTTGATCAGCCTCGGGCTCGTCGCCGTCGACGCCGGAATGGGCCTGCTGCTGCCGGTCCTGATCCGGCACGGCATCGACGAGGGCGTCTCCCAGCTCTCCACCGGTGCGGTGTGGGCGGCGTCCGCGATCGCGCTCCTCGTCGTGGTCGTCCAATGGGTCGCGCAGACCGGCGAGATCCGGATGACCGGCCGGACCGGCGAGCGGATCCTCTACGCGCTCCGGCTGAAGATCTTCGCCCAGCTCCAGCGGCTCGGCCTCGACTACTACGAGCGGGAGCTGACCGGCCGGATCATGACCCGGATGACGACGGACGTGGACGCGCTCGCCACGTTCCTCCAGACCGGGCTCGTCACCGCGTTCGTCTCCGTGGTCACCTTCTTCGGCATCATGGCCGCACTGCTCGTCCTGGACGTCCAGCTCGCCCTGGTCGTCTTCGCCACCCTGCCCGTGCTGATCATCGGCACCGTCTTCTTCCGGCGCAGCAGCGTCAAGGCGTACGAGCTGGCCCGGACCCGCATCAGCGCCGTCAACGCCGACCTCCAGGAGTCCGTCTCCGGCCTCCGCATCGTCCAGGCCTTCGGCCGCGAGCACGACGGGGCCGCCCGCTTCGCCGAGCACAGCGACCACTACCGCCAGGCCCGGGTACGCGGCCAGTGGCTGATCTCCGTCTACTTCCCCTTCGTCCAGCTGCTGGCCTCCGTCGCCGCCGCCGCCGTCATGATCGTCGGCGCGGGCCGGGTCGACAACGGCACGCTGACCGTCGGCGCCTTGGTCGCCTACCTCCTCTACATCGAGCTGTTCTTCGCCCCCGTCCAGCAGCTCTCCCAGGTCTTCGACGGCTACCAGCAGGCGACCGTCTCCCTCGGCCGCATCCAGGAGCTGCTGCGCGAGCCCACCTCCACCGAAGACCCGGACGAGCCGCTCGACGTGCTCTCGCTGCGCGGCGAGATCGCGTTCGAGGACGTCTCCTTCGCGTACGGCTCCGACGAGGAGGCCCTGACCGGTGTCGACCTGTACATCCCGGCGGGCCAGACGGTGGCGTTCGTCGGGGAGACGGGGGCCGGGAAGTCGACCCTCGTCAAGCTCGTCGCCCGGTACTACGACCCCACGGGCGGCCGGGTCACCGCCGACGGAGCCGATCTGCGCACCCTCGACATGACCGCCTACCGGCACCGCCTCGGCGTCGTCCCGCAGGAGGCGTACCTCTTCGCCGGCACGGTCCGCGACGCCATCGCCTACGGGCTGCCCGACGCCACCGACGCCAAGGTGGAGGCCGCCGCCCGCGCGGTCGGCGCGCACGAGATGATCGCCACGCTGGAGGACGGCTATCTCCACGAGGTCGCCGAGCGCGGCCGCAACCTCTCCGCCGGGCAGCGCCAGCTCATCGCACTGGCCCGCGCCGAGCTCGTCGACCCGGACATCCTGCTCCTGGACGAGGCCACCGCCGCCCTGGACCTCGCCACCGAGGCCCTGGTCAACCAGGCCACCGACCGCCTCGCCGGCCGTCGCACCACGCTGGTGGTGGCCCACCGGCTGACCACCGCCGCCCGCGCCGACCGGGTCGTGGTCATGGACCACGGGCGCGTCGTCGAGGACGGCACACACGACGAGCTGCTCGCCCGGGGCGGGCGGTACGCCCGGCTGTGGCGCACCTTCATCGGCGAGGGCATAGGGGAGGACGAGCCGGCGGGCGTCTGAGGGTCGGGCGGCCCCCGCGTGCAACCTCCCGCCCGTCTGCTGCGTCGTAGCCAGGGACGCACGGGTGCGTACAGATGTCAGGTGGGGGCGAAGGTGTTCGACAGAGCTGCGGAGCCGGTGAAACCCATGAGACCGACAGGACCGCCGGGACCGGCGGGATCGACAAGGCCGACAGGGTCGCCGGGACCGACAGGATCGCCGGGACCGACAGGATCGCCGGGACCGGCGGGATGGCCAGGACCGGCGGGATCGACAGGGCCGGCGGGACGGCCCTTGCTGGTCCGCCTCCTCGTCCTGCTCCTGCTCGCCGGACTCGTGCCCCTTCTCGGCGCCCCCGGTGTCGCCCGGGCCGCCTCCGGCTGCTCCGGCCGCCCCGCGAAGACCGTCGAGTTCTCCACGGGAGAACTGCGCGTCTACAAGAGCCGCGCGCAGGCGTGCGCGGTGACCGTCGCCAAGAAGCCCGGCAAGCGGCGGACGATGAGCGTCACGCTCCAGGCGCGCGGCGGCCGCGCCGTCACCGACAAGGGCTCGTACACGAGGATGGCCGGCCCGGTCACGGTCAACGCGCTCAACCGCTGCGTACGGGCCACCGGCGCGATCGGCAAGAAATCCGCCTCCACCGGATGGATTCTCTGCTGACCTTTCCGCCGTCTCCTCCCCTTCTCCGCCGCCTTCTCCACTGACACGGACAACCAGGTCTGGCGTGGCGTGTGTTGCCCCGATAAGTTCACGGCGACTGTTGTGAATCAAGGGGAGCGTGCATGCGCAAGTCACTCACAGGGGTTCTCTCGCTCGCCGTGCTCATAGGCACGGTCGGAGCCACGGGGGCCTCGGCCGGTGCGGCCACCGCCGCGGAGCCGGCCGCGAAGCGGAGCAGCGGCGCTGCCCAGGGCAGCGAAGCGAGCAACGAGGACATCAAGGACCGCATCCTGGCCATCCCGGGCATGAGTCTGATCGAGGAGAAGCCTTCCCCAAGCTCTCAGCTTCGTTCGAGCAGGGGAGGCCCCACTTCGGGCTACCGCTACTTCGTCCTCAACTACACCCAGCCGGTCGACCACCGGCGTCCGTCCAAGGGCACGTTCCAGCAGCGCCTGACGCTGCTGCACAAGGACGTGAGCCGCCCGACGGTCTTCTTCACCAGCGGCTACAACGTCTCCACGAACCCCAGCCGCAGCGAGCCGACGCAGATCATCGACGGCAACCAGGTCTCCCTGGAGTACCGCTACTTCACCCCGTCCCGGCCGGCCCCCGCCGACTGGTCCAAGCTGGACATCTGGCAGGCCGCCAGCGACCAGCACCGGGTGTTCACGGCGCTGAAGAAGATCTACGACAAGAAGTGGCTGGCCACCGGCGGGTCCAAGGGCGGCATGACCGCCACGTACTTCGAGCGCTTCTACCCGAAGGACATGGACGCCGTCGTCGCCTACGTCGCGCCCAACGACGTCGTGAACGACGAGGACTCGGCGTACGACCGGTTCTTCGAACAAGTCGGCACCAAGGAGTGCCGCGACAAGCTGGCCGGTGTGCAGCGCGAGGCGCTGATCCGCCGGGCGCCGCTCCAGAAGAAGTACAAGGAGCTGGCCGCCGCCAACGGCTGGACCTTCAACACCGTCGGCTCCCTCGACCGCGCCTACGAGGCCACGGTCCTGGACTACGGATGGGCGTTCTGGCAGTACAGCCTGGTCGCCGACTGCGTGGACATCCCGGCCGACGCCAAGAAGGCCACCGACGAGGACATCTGGAACTCCGTCGACGCCATCTCCGGCTTCTCCGCCTACGTCGACCAGGGCCTTCAGACGTACACCCCGTACTACTACCAGGCGGGCACCCAGCTCGGGTCGCCGGACATCAAGCAGCCCTGGCTCGGCAATCTGAGCCGCTACGGCTACCAGCCCCCGCGCAACTTCGTTCCCCGCTCCATCCCGATGAAGTTCGACCGGGGCGCGATGCGGGACATCGACCGCTGGGTCAAGCGCAACGCCCGGCAGATGATGTACGTCAACGGCGAGAACGACCCGTGGAGCGCTGAGCCGTTCCGGCTCGGACGCGGTGCGAAGGACAGCCACGTCTACACCGTCCCCGGCGGCAACCACGGCGCGAAGGTCTCCGGTCTCGTCGCCGACGAGAAGGCGAACGCCACCGCCGCGATCCTGCGCTGGGCGGGCGTCGCCCCGGCGGCCGTCCAGGCGGACCCGGCCAAGGCGAAGCCGCTGGCGAAGTTCGACAAGGAGCTCGACAAGCGCAACGGCGAGATCGAGCGCGACGAGGCCACGCTGCGCCCGTAGCGGCCAGGTGAGGGCCAGGTGATGTTCTCCGGCGGCGTCCTCGCCGCCCCTCGTGGGCTGCGTCCTTCGGTCACCCTCCCGGTGACCGGCGGGCGCAGCCCACCGGCCTTTCCCCGCCCAGGGCGACGAACAGCTCCGTGGTGCCGGGGCACTGCGCCCGTCGCTGCACCGCAGACTCCACCCGGTAGCGCGGGGCGCGTCCGCCCGTGTCCGCGCAGGGGGTCTCGGTGACCTCGCCCGCCCGGGAGGCCGTGACGCAGTCCCCGACCACGGTCAGCGGGCCGCCGCCCCGCCCCGGGTCGCCCGGATGCGGTGGCTCCAGATTCCGCATGCAGGCGTAGCCGGTGGTGAGCCGGGAACGGGCCCCGGTGCCCGTCTCCGACACATGCAGGACGAAGTCCGTGGTGTCGGGGCACGGCGGGCCCGACGACGGGGTGCCGAGGTGCCGGGCGACCACGGTGGCCAGGGCCTTCTCGCTGCGGCAGAACACCTCCCGGATCTCCGGGCCGCGCGAACTGCAGTCGCCGGGGCCGAGGAACACCACTCCGTACGGTGACGGGCCGGGCGGGACGGGGGCGGACGCCCGGTCGTCGGTGACCGTCCCGTCCGGGGCCCGACAGGCCGTCGTCAGCAGGAGCGCGACCACGGCCACGGCCACGGCCAGCACGGCGACACGGGCCGTGACCCGGACCCGCGGTGGAACCGGCGGCCGGCGCCGGGCTCCCGGGGAAGCGTGCTCATCCATGAAGAAGACCCCCGATACGTCTGTCCAGACGTACACCTGGCGTGGCCCGCCGGAGCGGGGCCACGCCAGGTGCGCGGGGTGCTTTGCGTCCATGGCCGCAGGGCGGTGCCCTCCGGCCGCCGTAGGGCTAGTACGACAGCCCGTGGCCCACCGGATACAGCACCTGCGTCGGGTCGTCCGCGCGCTGCACCGGGACCGGGAGGGTGCCCTCCGGATCGGCGTGGCCCGCGATCACCCGGGCGGCGGCGCGTAGTTCGACGTCGGTCCAGGAGTACGCGGCGAGGCTCGCGGCGACTCCGGTCCCGGTGAGGTGGGCGACGTCGTAGGGGTTGCGGACGGCGACGGTGACCACCGGGACGCCGGTCGCCACGAGGGCCGAGACCAGGGTGCGCTGCGAGCTGGTCGCCGTGACGTTGTACGTCGCCACGACCACCGCGTCCCTGCCCTCGGCGGCGGCGACCGCTTCGGCGATCTTCGCCTGGTTCGGAGCCGTACCCGTGGACAACGCCGTCGCGGTGAAGCCCAGTTCGCCGAAGGCGTCTCGCAGGGTGCTGGTCGGCGGGCCCGTCGTCCCGGAGGGGGAGGCCGGATCGGCCCCCACCACCAGCAGGTCGCGGTGGCTGCGGCGGGAGAGCGGCAGCAGGGCGCCCGGGTCGGCGAGCAGGGTCGTCGTGCGCTCGGCGATCCGGTCGGCGGCGGCCCGGTGGGCGCGGCTGCCGACCGTGCGCTCGACACCCCGCCGACTGACGAACGGGTCGCGGAACAGGCCCAGTCGGCTCTTCAGCCGCAGGATCCGCAGGATCGATTCATCGACTCTCGCCTCGCTGATCTCGCCGCCCCGCACCGCCTCCAGCACGGCGTTCCAGGCGACGGAGAGGTTCGGCGGGTTCAGCAGCTGGTCCACGCCCGCCAGCAGTGCGAGGACCGGTACGCGGTCGTCGCCGTACTTCGTGCGTACCCCCTCCATGCCGAGCGAGTCGGTGACCACCACCCCGTCGTAGCCCAGCTCCTCGCGGAGGATGCCGGTGAGGATCGGCCGGGAGAGCGTGGCCGGGTCCTCGGACGGGTCGAGTGCGGGGACCACGATGTGCGCGGTCATGATCGAGTCGATACGGGCCCGGATCGCGGCGCGGAACGGCGGGGCGTCCAGCTCCTCCCACTGTGCGCGGGTGTGGCTGATGACGGGCAGCCCGGTGTGGCTGTCGGTGCTGGTGTCCCCGTGGCCGGGGAAGTGCTTGGCGGTCGACGCGATGCCCGCGCCCTGATAACCCTTCACCTGCTCCGCGACCAGGGCGGCCACCGCGGCGGGGTCGGAGCCGAAGGACCGTACGCCGATGACCGGGTTGGCCGGGTTGACGTTGACGTCGGCGTCCGGCGCGTAGTTCTGGTTGACGCCGAGCGCGGCCAGCTCGGCGCCCGCGATCCAGGCCGCCCGGCGGGTGTCGGAGCGCGAACCGCCCGCGCCGAGCGCCATCGCGCCCGGCAGCAGTGTGGCGGGTTCGCCGACCCGGCAGACGATGCCGTGTTCCTGGTCGGTGGAGACGAGCAGCGGCAGCCGGGAACGCTCGGCGAGGGCCGCGCGCTGGAGGCCGTTGGAGAGGTCGGCGATCTGGTGGGGGTCGCGGGTGTTGTGCGCCCAGGTGAAGTAGATGATGCCGCCGACGTGGTACGTGGAGATCAACTCGGCGGCCGTACGGACCCCGATCTCCTTGAGGTTCGCGTCGATGTCGGCCTGGTCGGGGTCGGTGGCGGAGTGCCCGTAGACCCGCATCACGAAGAGCTGGCCGACCTTCTCCTCCAGGCTCATCCCGGCGATGATCCGTCGCAGCCGGCGGTCGGTGGAGGCGTTCGTGGAGTCCGCGGACGCGGCGGAGGGGACGGCGAGGACGCCGGTGGCCGCCGCCGCCGTGGCGGCCGCGGTGGCGGTGAGGAGGGTGCGTCTTGAGGTGCGGTGGGGCACGTGAGCTCCTTCCCGGGGTGAAAGAAACTTCCAAGGAAGTAGGCTTATAGGGAAAGTAACTTCCGGTCAAGAGCCCGGGCCGCCCGCGCCGAGACCCGCACGCGAACGGACCCCGCGCGAACCGACCCGACGCGGGAAGCAGTCCGACACGGACCCCGCCGCCCCGCCGCTACTGCTTCGGCGCTCCGATCCGCAGCAGGTACTCACGCCCCGCGCCCAGCAGCCCCGGCAGCTCCGCCGCCCCCGGGTGCCAGCGCTTCTCGTACTCCCAGCACACCCACGTGTCCGGATCGAGCCCGTCCAGGCAGTCCGCCAGCGGAACCACCCCGGAGCCCAGCGCCACCGGGGTGAGGTCGTCCGCCGACGCGACGTCCTTCACCTGGACGTAGCCCAGGTGCGGAGCGAGCACCGCCTGACTGGCGGCCGGCTCCTCACCGGCGAGCCAGGTGTGCAGCACGTCCCAGATCGCGCCGACCCGGGGGTGCCCGACCGTGGCGACGACCCGGGCGGCGTCGAGGCCCGCCCGATGCGAGTCATGGGTCTCCAGCAGGATGCTCACGCCCATGTCGGCGGCGGCCGGCGCCACCGCACCGAGCCGCCGGGCGGCCGTCGCGTCGGCCTCCGCCTGCTCCTGGTCGCCGCCGCCCGGGAAGACCCGGACGTAGGACGCGCCCAGGTCCCGGGCGAGCTTCACCAGCTCGGACAGCTCCGCCAGGACCGGTTCGTCGTCCCCCTCGGCAGCCGCCTTCACATACCCGGCGAGGGCCAGGATCTCCACCCCGCCGGCCTTGAACGCCTCGACCACATCGGCCCGTTCCAGCGACGAGAGCCCCAGGTGCACCGGCTCCTCGGGGTGGACGCGCAGCTCCACCCCCCGGTAGCCGTTCCCGGCGGCGAGCCGGACGACCTCGGAGACCGGCGTTCCCGGCACCCCGAGGGTGGAGAATGCGAGCTTCATGGTGCGTGTCCTTCCCTTGTTCCGACGCCCCGCTCCTGCCCACCGGGTCGGTGGCTACTCCCGGGCGCCGGGTCAGGGCCGCTGCCGGCCGCGGGGCTGGTGCCCACTCCCGGGCGCCGGCCTCCTCAGCCGACGCCCCGCAGCAGTCGCTCCAGGCTACCCAGCAGCTTCAGCGCGTCCTCGCGCCGCGCCCCCTCCAGCACGCCGGTGCCCGCCACCGCGCGCTGCTCGGCCTCCCGCACCCGCTCCGGGGTGACCACCCGCAGGGCCGCGGCGGCCTGCCGGGCGAACATCGCGAGCAGGTCCAGCTCCCGGACGCCCGACCTGGCCTGGGGGGAGGGGTCCAGCACCTCCAGCACGCCGAGGATCCGGGAGTCGCTGATGAGCGGGGCCGCCATCAGGGCGTTCGGCACGTACGCGGTCGACTCGGCCAGCGAGCGGTCGAAGGACGCATCGGCGCTCAGGTCGTCCACCACCATCGGCTCGCCGGAGGTCGCCACCCATCCGGCGATCCCGCGGCCGGCCGGGAACCGGCGGCCCACGAGGAACTCCTCGCCCTGCCCGGACACGGCCTGGAAGACCAGCTCGTCCGCCTCCTCGTCGAGCAGGAAGACCGAGCTGGCCTCGGCCCCGAAGATGGCGCGGGCCACGTCGACCACCGACTGGAGCAACTCGCGGCGCGGCGCGTCGGCGATCCGGGCGTCGGCGTCCGGGGCGGCGGTGGGGGAGAGGGAGGGAGCGGGATCAGTTCTCGGAGTCATCACGGATATCTCCTGCCGCAGTGGAAGGACGCGGCGTGTGGCGCACATTGGCCGCGGACAGATAGAGGGCGTTCTTGAGCTGGAAGGCCGTCATCCGCGGATGCGCGGACAGGACGCGGGCGCAGAGCCCGGCGACGTACGGCGTGGCGAAGCTGTTCCCCGTGGTGCGGATCGTCCGGCCGCCCAGCCACGGCACGGTCACGTTCTGGCCGGGGCCGAAGAACTCCACCGGTGGCTCCGGGTTGTACAGGTGCAGTTCGGGGTCGTCCTCCTGGTGGCTGCCCACGGAGATCACCGACGCGAACCGCCAGGGGAAGCTCTCCACCGGGGTGTTGTGGGCCGAGGCGACGATCACCGTACGGGCGAAGTAGGCGCTGTCGGCCAGGCTGTGCAGCTCCTGCGCGAACTGGGTGCGGGTCGTCGACAGGCTGAGGTTGACCACGTCGAAGCCCTGCTCCACCGCCCAGCGCAGCCCGGCCATCAGGACGTCGCCGGTGCCGGAGAACCGCTCCCCGAGCACCCGCACGCTGTGGATCTCGCACTCCGGGGCGGTCCGGCGGACGATGCCCGCGCACGCGGTGCCGTGCCCGCAGGTGTCCCCGGTGGTCGTCGGCTCGACCGAGATCTTCCCGCTCTCCTCGCCCTTGACGACCACCCAGGAGCCGGCGAGCGGGCCGATCAGCGGATGGTCCCGCTCCACGCCCGAATCCACCACGCACACGCGTACGCCGCGCCCGGTGGCGGGCCCGGCGGGGCGGCCGAGCGGTGGCCCGGGGTCCGCCAGCACCGGTACGTCCTCCGGGCCGCGCCCGTGCAGACTCCAGGTCAGCCCCTGCCCCGGTGCCCCGCGCGCTCCCGCCCCCGCCCGCGGCCGTTCCGGTTCCGTCTGTGGCCGTTCCGGTTCCGTGGTCGTCATCGGTCAGCTCCTCTCCCTCGTCGTGGCCATGGGCCGGGGCGGGTGCGCGAGGAAGCCG
This sequence comes from Streptomyces sp. NPDC091287, assembly GCF_044768525.1. Taxonomy (NCBI): domain Bacteria; kingdom Bacillati; phylum Actinomycetota; class Actinomycetes; order Kitasatosporales; family Streptomycetaceae; genus Streptomyces; species Streptomyces sp. NPDC091287. The sequence continues at coordinate 40,190 of NZ_JBIVUV010000009.1, read as the reverse complement.
GAGACCCGGCGCGCCCCCGGCAGATGCCCCTTGCCCGTGAAGTGCGCCCCGGCCGACCGGGCCGAGGCCCCGGCCTCCGGCCACCGGCCCAGGGCGGCGAGCGTGTGCGCCCGGTCCAGCTCGGCCGTCGCCTGCACCAGCGGGGAGTCCGTGAGCAGCGAGGCCCGGACCGCCCGGTCCGCGTGTTCCGCCGCCTCCTCCGGGCGGTCCCGCACCGTCAGCCGGGCCCGCAGCCCCGCCAGGTCCACCGCGTCCGCACGGCTCAGCCCCGACGTGTCGCCGACGCCCGCCAGCCGGGCGGCCGCCGGGGTCTCCCGGCCCGCGTCCAGCTCCAGGCGGGCCGCGTCCAGGGCCACCGCCGTCCGCATCCCGGCCGCCCCCGTGCGCCGGGCCGCCGCGTCCGCCCGGCCCAGCAGGTCCAGGGCCTCCGTGCCGTTGCCGAGCAGCCCCTCCACCGTCGCCCGGAACACCGGGAGGAAGACCTCCGCCTCGGCGAACCCCAGCTTCCCGGCCAGCCGTTCCGCCTCGGCCAGGCAGCGGTACGCCTCGTCGGGCCGCTCCTGGAGCGCGTACAGCACCGCCAGCGGGCAGTTGAGGGTGACCCGGACCGTGGGCCGGCCCGCCCCGTGCGCCGCCAGCAGCGACCGGCAGCGCACCACCGCGGCGGGCACCGGCACCGGCCCCCGCCACAGGGAGACGCCGATCGCGCCGAGCGCCCCGGCCCGCTCCGGCTCCGCACCGGCCAGCACCGCGTGCTCCAGAGCCCGGGCCTGGTCCCGCTCCGCCTCCTCGTGCCGCCCGGACCGCTGGAACTGCTGGGCGAGCCGCAGATGGGCCCGCGCCCGGCCGGTCGAGTCCCCGGCCGCCTCGAACACCGGGAGCACGGCCCGGGCCACGGCGGCGGGGCCGGGCCCCGGGCCGCCCGGATCCAGCACCGCGAGCGCGAGGCGGGCATGCGCGGCCTCCACCGGGTCGGACCCCGAGTCCCGTACGAGGCGGAGCAGTTCGGCCCCCTCCCCGGTGCGGCCCAGCGCCACCCGTACCTCGCCGAGCCGCCGTGTCGCCGCCGGATCCCCGGGGCACAGGTCCACCGCCCGCTCCAGCAGGCCGTGCGCCCAGTGCAGGTCGGACCGGGCGGCGGCCTGCGCCCCCGCCCGGCCCAGCGCGGCGGCGGCCCGCTCGCGCAGCCGCCGGGCCGGATCGTCCAGCAGGCCCAGCTCCGCGCGGTAGCGGTAGGCGCGCTCCAGATGGCCGCCGACCGCGCCGTCGCCGCTCCGCAGCACGCTGGGCAGCTCCGCCGCCCAGGCATGGCGTTCCGCCTTGGCCCGCTTGGACAGCGAGGCGTACGCGACCTCGTGCACCAGTCCGCTGCTGAACCGGTACGGTGCCGACTCCCGGGCCCCCGGGGCCCCCGACTCCACCAGGCGGCGACGGCCCAGCACGTCCAACGCCTCCTCGACGCGCCGCCGGTGCTCCGGGGCCGCCCCGGCCGCGCCGGTCGCCCCGGCGAGCTGCCCGGCGTCGTGGCCCTCCCCGGCCCGTACGGACAGCTCCAGCCGTATCAGCTCCGGCGCGGTGAACTCCCGGCCGATCACCGCGGCCAGGTCCACCACCCCGCGCTCCGCCCGGGCCAGGGCCCCGATGCGCGCGCCCAGCAGGGCCTGGAGCGTGGGCGGCAGATCCTCCTCGGCGGCCGGTTCCCCCGGACGGGCGGCGCCCGCCGGGTCCGCCCGGTCGCCGATCAACAGCTGTTCCAGGTAGAGCGGATTGCCCCCGGCCCGCGCCAGGAGCCGGTCGTCCACCGGGGCCCGCCCGGCGTCCGGCCCCGCGAGACCGGCGGCGAGCCGCGCCGCCTCCTCGGGCGGCAGGCCGGTGAGCTGGAGGCGTCCCGCACCGGTGGACGGCCCGTCCCCCTCGGCTCCCTCGTCCGGTCCGCCCGGCCCGTCCGAACCCTCCGCACCGTCCGGTCCGTCGGGCCGCCCGGCGCAGAGCACCAGTACCCCCGCGCACCCCGAGCCGTCCGTCAGCCGGTGCACCGTGCGGACCAGCAGGGGGGCCGCGGCGTGCCAGTCGTCCAGCACCAGGACGACCGGGCGGGTCCGGGCGGCCCGCTCCAGGACCGCCGTCAGGGCCGCGCACATGTCCTCGAAGGGGGCGTTCGGCGTGCCGTCGCGCAGCAGGCCCCCGGACAGCAGGGCCATCGCGTCGTCGACCCCGAGACCGCCGGCCGCGTCCTTCCCGTCGTCCGCGGGACCGGGCACCCGACCGGACGCCGACCCGGACGCCGACCCGGACTCAGAAGCGGACTCAGGACCGGGATCGGACGCCGCCCCGGTATCCGCCGCAGCCCCGGCATCAGGCGCGGCCCCGGCGCAGGGCTGCCCAGGACCGGCCCCGGACGTGGACGCGGGCCCCGCCGCCACCAGCGCGCGCACCGCGTCGGCCAGCGGGGCGAGGGTGCCGTGGTCCCCGTAACTGCGGCACCGCCCCGCGCCGTACGTGAGCGCGCCGGACGCCGACCGTCGCGCCAGCCACTCCCGTACCAGCCGGGTCTTGCCGATGCCCGCCTCCCCGGTGACCCGCAGCAGCCCCGCCCCGCCGCCGCGGGCGGCCTGCTCCAGGGCGGCGTCCAGCGCCTGCCGTTCCGCGTCGCGGCCGACGAAGGGGACGTCGAAGCGGCGCAGCAGCTCGGGGTCGTCGGCGCCCAGCGCCAGCAGCCGGTGGGCCTCCACGCTGTCCCGCTTGCCCTTCAGCCGCAGCGGCCCGGTGGGTTCGGCCCGCACCGTCGGGCCGGCGGCGAGCAGGGTCTCCGGGCCGATCAGGATCTCGCCGGGGCCCGCGTTCTGCTCCAGCCGGGCGGCGATGTTGACGGTCTCCCCGGAGACCAGGGCCTGCCGGGCGGTCGTGTCCGAACCCGCGACCACCTGACCGGTGTTGACGCCGATCCGGGTGGTCAGCTCGATGCCCAGGGTGGCGTTCAGCTCCTGGTTCAGCCGGGCCAGCGCCCGGCGCATCCCGAGCGCCGCCGCCAGTGCCCGGCGGGCGTCGTCGTCACGGACCACCGGTACGCCGAACACGGCCATCACCGCGTCCCCGATGAACTTCTCCGGGGTGCCGCCCCGCGCCACGATCTCCGCGCTCATCGCCTCGAAGTACCGCAGGGTCACCGCGCGCAGGGTCTCCGGATCGAGCACCCCCGACAGTGCGGTGGACCCGACGAGATCGCAGAACAGCACGGTCACCGGCTTGCGTTCGTCCCCGGGCGGCGCGGCGGGGGGCGGTACGGCCCCGCCGGCCCCGGTGGTCGCGCACGGCGTACCGCAGGACGAACAGAACCGGGCCGTCGGCGGCAGATCCTGCTGGCACGAGGAGCAGTTCATGGCGGGTCCTTCTCTCCCGGGGGCCGTGCGGTCGGGGCCGTGCGGTCAGGGGCGGCGGGCGGGCGCACCGGGCGCTCGCGCCCCGGCGGGTACGGGCCCGACGGCGGTGAACCCGCCGCCGGACCCGTAACGGTGATCGGTCACCGCCCGCCGGTCAGAACAGGGCGCCGCCGGCGATCTCGCCGTGCGCCTGGACCTCCGGCCCCACGGCGTCCAGCCGGCCCTTGACGTCCAGCAGCAGCGCCAGTTCCTCCGGCGTCAGCCCGCACAGCACCTCGCGCTGCTCCTCGGTGAGCAGATCCACGGGGAAGCCCGCCTCGTACAACGCGGCGGGCAGCACGGGCCGTTCGCCGTTCTCGGGTGGTCCGGTCATGGTGTGACTCCCATCGGTGGGGCGAGTCCGGCCCCCCGCAGCGACGGCGCCGGTGCGGAGCGCCCGAGCCGGACGAACAGCCTGGTGAGCGCGGAGAGGGAGTGCAGTGCGCTGACCGCCACGGCCGCTTCCGGCCCCCGGTCGAGCGGCAGCCGGTCCAGCAGCGCGTACAGCTCGTCCAGGTGCTCCGTGTCGATCACCGAGTGTTCCCGTACGGTCCGCAGCGCGGCGGCGGGCAGCCCGGTCAGCCGGGCGATCCGGCCGGTGAGACCGGGGGCGGGCGCATAGCCCTCCAGTACGGCGATGTAGCCGAGCAGGGCGACCGGGTGGTGGTGCTCGATCCAGTAGTACTGGGACCCGACGAGCGAGGCGACCAGGGGAGAGGGCAGCGGACCGAGCGCGTCCTCGGGGGCGCCGCCCGCCGCCCGGAGGTCCTCCAGCAGCCAGGCGTCATGGCCCTCCTCCTCCCGGATGTGCTCCTCCAGGTACGCGGCGAGCGGTGCCGCCAGCGGATCGCCGGACGCGGCGAGGGAGCGGGCGCGGTCGAGAGCCAGCTCCATCAGCGGGACCGAGGCGCGGATGACGGCGTGCATCGTGCACAGATACGTCCGGTAGCGCGGCAACAGCCCGTCGGCACGCCACATGTGGTGCGTGGCGTCCCGGAACTCCGGCTCCAGCAGCAGGAGTTTGACCCGCAGCCGCGCGGAGGCCCCCGCCCGCCCGAGCCGCGTACCGTCGGTCGCGGTGCTCATCGGACGTCCTGCCCGTCGGTCTCCGGCAGCGGCGGGGCGCCCGTGACGACCAGGGGCGCGTACGCCGCGCATCCGTGGCGGCGCACGACGCCCTGCGCGCCCTCCCGGGAGCCGCGCACCGCGGCAGTCAGGTCCAGTAGCGCTCCGGCCGCCCCGCCCGCCACGGCGAGGGCCCCGGCCGCCGCCGCCTCGTCGTCGCCCAGCGCCCGGCAGCCGTCGCAGTAGGAGCCGGTACCGGGGCCGGAGCCGTACCGGGCGGCCAGATGCGTGGGCCCGACCGTGCGGAGCATGCGCAGCACCGGGGACTCCAGCGCCCGGCCGCGTACGGTCGCCCAGTCGTCGACGCCGATGTGCCCGAGGTCCAGATGGGCCGGGACGGGCCGCTTGTCGACGGTGTCCTGGTTGCAGCAGGCCAGCACGCGCCCGTCGAAGGCGACCACCGGCCAGGCGGCCATCGAGCACGGTGACGCCGCCGCCGGGTCGGGGCCGGTGCGGGCGGGCCTGGCCCAGGAGGCGGCCCGGCCGAACGGCCGCACCTCGTTGACCAGACAGGGGACCCGGCCGCCGAACTCCTGCTCCACCGCCCGGGTGATGTCGGCGAGATACGGGTCGGACGCGCCGGTCCCGGTGAGGTGGAAGCTCACCGCCACGCCCTCGTCCCGGATCCGGTGCAGGGCGCGGAACACGTCGGCGCGCGGGACCTCGCGCTCGTGGTGGACGTCGAGGGAGGCCGAGAAATGGTCGACGGAGCGGATCGCGCGCAGGATCGCGGGGGGAATCGTGGCGCCTCTCCGGCCCCGTCGGCTCCCGGACCGGGCGAAGAACATGCCGCTGAGCAGCGCGGTACGGGATCCGGCGCGGCGCGCCAGCGTGCTCAGCCGTTCGGCGAGCGCGGGCAGCAGCAGCGGTTCCCCGCCGGTGAGCATGACGACGTCGGGACGGTTTTCCTCGGTGAACGAGCCGACGAAACGCTCCAGTTGACCGCCGTCGGGCTCCTCCCGGGTGAACAGGTCCGACCCGGTCGAGCAGTGCGCGCAGCTCAGCGGGCAGCGCCGGGTGAGGCCGAGGAGCAGACCGGCGGCCGGGAAGGGCCGCCGTGCGACGAGTTCGGCGAGTTCCATGTGGGCCGCCTCCTTCGGGGCCGGGGCGCGTCGGGCGCGTACCCAGGCTGCGCGCCACCGGTTCGGGGACGGTCCTGCGGTGCTTCGGCGGCGGTATGGGCCCAGGTCGGGGCGGGTCCCCGGGCCGCCGCCGAGGGCCGCGAACCGGCCTCCGTACGCCTTCTACTGGCCCGATACCGGTGCCATACCGCCGCCGAGGCGATCGCCAGGCCCGGCTTCCTAACTTTCTCGGCAACGGCAGGCACCGGCCGGCCGCACCGGACACCGAGGGGCGATCCCCGACGGAACCCGGCCCCGCTGTGACGAGTGGATGGAGACCACCATGTCCGAGAACACCAAGCCCGCAGCCGGCGACGCCGAGGAGACCCCCGAGGTCGAGGCGCACTCCGTCCTGGACCTCCAGGAGACGGCCAACAACCACGACATCATCGATGTCCCGGGCAACTGCGTCAGCACCGTGAGCCTCGTCCTGGGCTGACTCGTCCTGGGCTGATCGGACGGACCATGCGGCCCTGAGGGCTGTCCCGGACAGCCCTCAGCCACGCCCGACGGGGCCCGAGTCCCGCAGCCGTGGCGCCGGCCGAAGCCGGGGCGGCCTCCGCGCACCACGGAGGCCGCCCCGTCCCGCGCAGCCGAACGACCACCACCGACGGGAGCCCACGATGGCTGAGCCGCTCCGTTCCAACCGGGATTTCCGGCTGCTCTGGTTGAGCGGCCTCTTCGCCGTTCTGGGCGGCCAGATGAGCGCCATCGCGCTGCCCCTGCTGATCCTCAAGGAGACCGGCTCCGCCGTGCAGGCCGGCGCCGTGGGAACGGTGGCCGTCTGCGCCGTGCTGATCACGATGCTGCCGGGCGGGGTCATGGCCGACCGGGTCGAACGCCGCCGTCTGATGCGGCTGTGCGACGTGGGCAGCCTGGCGGCCGTCACCGCGCTGGCCGTCGCCGTGTGGAACGGGCACGCCCCGATGGTCCTCGTCCTGCTGGTCGCGACCGCCGGCGCCGTGCTGAACAGCGTCTACGCCCCCGCCGCCTTCGGCCTGATGCGCGCGGTGGTGCCGCCGGACCAGATGAGCACGGCGACGGCCCGGCTCCAGGCGCGCACCTCCACGGCCCGGCTGGTCGGCCCGCTCGTCGGCGGCGCGCTGTTCGGCGTGCACGAGGCCCTGCCCTTCACCGCTCAGTTCCTCGGGCTGTTCCTCTCGACCGTCTGTGTGGCGCTCGTGCGGACCCGCTCGGCGGCCAGGACCAGGGCGGGTTCGGTGTTCAGCCGCCGGGAACTCACCGCGGGGCTCTCCTTCCTCTGGCAACTGCCCTACCTGCGGACGGTGTTGCTCGTCTTCGGGCTGGGCATGAACTTCTCCTTCGGCGCCCTCACCTTCACGGCGCTCGCCGTCTTCTCCGACGGCGGGCGCTCCGGACTCGGCGGCGGCTTCGTCATCACCTGCGTCTCGGCGGGAGCCCTCGCCGGTGCGCTGATCGCGCCCCGGTTCGCGGCGGAGCGCCATGTCCGGACGCTCATCGTCCTCACCTGCTGGAGCTGCGTGGGGACGGCCGCCGTGCTGGCCTGGCTCAGCAGCCCGCTGGTGGCCGGACTGCTCTGCGCGCTCTGCATGTGCCTCTCGACGGTCGCCAGCATCGGCTTCCTCTCGACCCTGCTGGTCGTCACTCCCGAGGACCGGATCGGGCGGGTGCAGAGCGCCGCGGGCTTCCTCTCCTCGATGGTCCAGCCGTTCGGACCGCTCGTCGGCGGCTTCCTGCTGACCACGCTGGACAGCAGCGCCGCCTTCGTCGTGATCGGCTGCGTGCTGGCCGTCTCGGCGGCCGTCGTGACGCTCGCCCCCTCCGTCCGCGCCGGGGCGGGCGCGTCCCGGGAGAAGCCGGAGGCGGTGGCCGGGGAGCCGGAGAAGGCCGGGACACCGGAGCCGGCGGAAGAGCCGTCGACGCCACGGACGTCACGGACGTCACGGACGCCATGGACGTCACGGACCTCACAGACGCCGCAGACGCCGCAGACGTCGCAGGCGCCACAGACGCCCGAAGGGCCGGCCCCGGAACCGGCCGGAACCGTCTCCACCCGCCCGGCGACCACCCCGGAGCGGACCACGGCCGGGCCGGCCCCCGACGCCGCGGGCCCCGGCGCACCCTGAGGAGGAACCCCGTGCCCGGTCTCCAGCAGACCCAGCTCTACTGCCTCGCCGACCGTACGTACTACGAGACCCCCGCCCGGCTGAAGGACGAGAGCACCCGCTACCCGCTGGACTCCGAGCCGCCGGCCGACGGCTGGCGCCGGGTCGGCGGTGGCCTGTGGACCTCCCTGCTGCCCGAGGGCCGTGAACCGGCCGGGCAGGGCTGGAAGATCCATGTCTCCACCGTCCCGGAGGAGGCCGAGGAGACCCTGCTCGACACCGCCCGGATCTGCCGGGCCCACGGGGTGCCGTTCAAGTTCCTCCGCAGCGAGCGGGCGCTCCTGCTGATGTCCGGCAAGTACATGTCCCGTGCGGGCGCCGGGAAGTTCATCACGGTCTACCCGCCGGACGAGACCGTCTTCCTGCGGGTGCTGGACGACTTGACCCGCGCCCTCGCCGGCCGCCGCGGCCCCTACATCCTCAGCGACCTGCGGATCGGCGACGCCCCGGTGTACATCCGGTACGGGGCGTTCGTCTCCCGCTGGTGCCTCGACGAGAACGGTGAACGGGTGCTGGCCCTGCGCCACCCCTCGGGCGAGCTGGTGCCCGACGAGCGCGGGGTGGTGTTCCGGGTGCCGCCGTGGGTCACCGTGCCCGACGACCTGCACCCGCACCTGGCGGCCCGTGCCGCCGCCGGGGACGCCGCCTTCCCCTACGACGTCTCCGAGGCCCTCCAGTTCTCCAACGCGGGCGGCATCTACCTGGCCCGGCACCGGGAGACCGGCCGGCAGGTGGTGCTCCGTGAGGCCCGGCCGCACGGCGGGCTGGACGAGGCGGGCGACGACGCGGTGACACGGCTGCACCGCGAGCACCGGGCCCTGACCGCGCTGGCCGGGCTGGACTGTGTTCCCGAGGTGTACGGCGTACGGACGGTGTGGGAGCACCACTTCCTGATCGAGGAGCACATCGAGGGGGCCACCCTCCTGGAGGAGATCGTCGGCCGTTTCGCCCTGCTCCACAGCACCGGCACGGCCGCCGAACTCGCCCCGTACATCGCCTGGGTGGAGTCGGTGACCGAGCGGCTGACCGGGGCGCTGGCCGCCGTCCACGAGCGCGGTCTGCGCTTCGGCGACCTCCACCCCTCCAACATCATCATCCGTCCCGACGGCCGCGTGGCCCTGATCGACTTCGAGTACGCCACGGCCCTCGACGACCGGGACACCCCGGTGGCGGGCGCCCCGGGGCTCCAGGCGCCCGCCGGGACCATCGGCGCGGAGGCCGACACCTACGCGCTCTGGGCGACCTGGCTCTACATGCTGATGCCCATCATGGAGATGGCCGGTTACGACCGGGCCAAGGCCCTGACCCTGGAACGGTGGGCCCGGCGGAGGTACGGGCTCGACGCCGGAGCGGGACCGCGCCGGCCCGCGGCGCTGCGGGCCGCGGAGAGCACCGACGGCCGCGAGCGGGAGACCGCCGCGCTGCTCGACGGCCCCGAGCCGGACTGGGCCGGGCTGCGGGACCGGCTGCTGCGGGGCATCCACGCCGGGGCGACGCCCGACCGCACCGACCGCCTCTTCCCCGGGGACCCCAAGGTCTTCTCGACCGGCGGGAGCGACGTCGCGCACGGGGCGGCCGGGGTGCTCCACGCCCTGCACCGCACCGGCGCCCCGGTGCCGCGCGTCTGGACCGACTGGCTCGCCGACACGGCCCGGCGACAGGACCCCGCGTCGCCGGGCGGCCTCTACGGCGGGCTGCCGGGCACGGCGGTGGTGCTGTCCGCGCTGGGCCGCCGGGAGCAGGGCCGGGAACTCTACGAACGGTCCGCCGCCGCGCCCCCGCCCGCCTCGGCCGACCTGATGAACGGCCGCGCGGGCATCGCGCTCGCCGCGCTGCGCCTGGCCCGGCCGGACCGTGCGGGGGACGGATCGCCCGACGCCAAGATCGACCACGACCTCGTCGACGCCGCGGCCCGCACCGCCCACGAACTGGACCGGCTGGTGCGGGGCGAGTCCGTGCCGGGGCTGCGCGCACCAGCGTCGGCGGGACTGCTGCGCGGGCTGAGCGGTGCGGCCCTGCTCCACCTCGAACTGCACGCCCTGACCGGCGACGAGCAGTTCCTGGCGGCCGCCGGCCGGGCCCTGGCGGCGGAGGCGGCCCACTGCGTGACCATGCCGGACGGCACCGTCCAGGTGAAGGACGGCCGGCGGCACTTCCTCTACCTGGACCAGGGGAGCGGCGGTTTCGCCCTGGTGGCCCGGGCCTATCTGGCCCGCCGCGACTCCCCGGAGCCAGTGCCGCGTCAGCCGAGGTTCGCCCCGTCGCAAACCTTGGCCGACGCGGCACTGGCCGCCCTGCTGCCCGGGGTGGCCAAGGGCTGCGCCTTCGAATTCGTCCGCGAGCCGGGCCTGTTCACCGGCCGGGCGGGGCTCATGGCTGTGGCGGGCGCCCTGTTGCCGGACGGCCGTACGGCCCCCGGGGTCCTGGCCTCCGTACGCAACCTGTCCTGGCATCTGGTCGCCGACGAGGACCGGCTGCTCGTCCCGGGGGCGGGGCTGCTGCGCTGCTCCGCCGACCTGGCCACCGGCGCGGCGGGGCTGCTGATGTCCCTGCACTTCCTGGCCGGCGCGGAAACCGGCGGGCCCTCCCACGGAACCCCCGCCGGCGACCGGCCGCACGATCTGCTGGAACTGCTCACCCTGGGATGAGCGCGGAGGCCGGTACGCCGGGCCGGTCGGCAGGCTCGCGCTCGGTCTGTCCGCCGGGCCGGTCGGCAGGCTCGCGCTCGGTCTGTCCGCCGGGCCGGTCGGGGGTCTCCCGCTCGGCCCGTCCTCCCGGCCGGTCGGGGGTCTCCCGCTCGCGGGCGTACAGGCCGAGCAGCCTCGGCACCTCGTACAGCGCGGCGTGCGCGGTGACCTCCCCGGCGGGCGAGGTCACCGCACCGGCGTCGATCAGCGACTCGACGGCCCGGATCGCCGCCCGCTCCCCGCAGCCCAGCGCCGCCGTGGCCCGGTCCAGGGTGAAGCCCCCGTCCTCGGCGAACCCCGCCAGCCGCCCCAGCACCCACCGGTCACCGTCCGCGAGATCCCGCCAGCCGGACGCGATCCGATCCCGTACGGAGACGTCCCCTGCGACCAGTTCGTCCAGCGCGGCCGACGGGTCGCCGAGCCGGGCCGCGTACTCCGCCAGCGGCAGATGCCGCAGCACCGCCAGCCGCATCCCGCTCACCTCCACCGCGAGCGGCAGCGCCCCGCAGGCCCGGACGATCCGCAACGCCGCCCCCGGGTCGGTCCGCAGCCGCCCGGCCCCGATCAGCTTCCCCAGCAGCTCCAGCGCCTCACCGTCCGCCAGCGCGGGCAACGCGATCCGGTGCACCGGGGCGAGCCCCGCCAACTGCCCCCGGGCGGTGACCAGCACGGAACACTTCCCGGACCGGGGCAGCAGCCCCCGTACGGCCGCTTCGTCCGGCACGTCGTCCAGGACGACGAGCGCCCGGTGCCGGGCCAGCCACCCCTGCCAGGCGTCCGCGAGGACGGCTGTCGCCACGCGGACGTCCGCCGGCCCGCCCTCCGGCTCCGCGGGGGCGGCGCCCGCCACCCCGCACAGCCGCCCCAGCTCCGCCAGGACCTCCGCCCGGCTCCGCGCCGTACCGTCCGCCCGGCGCATCCGGACATGGACGCGGCCGTCGGGGAAGCGGTCGGCGAGCAGATGCGCCGCCCGGACCGCGAGCGCCGACTTACCCGCCCCGGCCGGGCCCGAGACGACCACCACACGCTCCTCGCCGCCGCCCAGCACGTCGAGCAGGTCCCGCAGTTCGTCGCGGCGGCCGGTGAAGGCCCCCGTACAGGCGGGCAGCGCCCGCGCGCTCCCCGCGCTCCCCGCCTCCCGGGCGGCGGCGGGCCGCCGGGCCTCGCGCCCCCGGCCGAGCATCGAGCGGTACTGCGCCGCCATCGCCGGGCTCGGCTCCAGGCCCAGCTCCCGCGACATCAGCTGCCGGTAGTCGTCGTACACCGCCAGCGCCTCGGCCTGCCGGCCCGACTGGTGCAGGGAGGTCATCCAGGCGGCCCGGAGCCGCTCCCGCAGCGGATGGCGCTCCACCAGATCCCGCAGCCCGTCCACCGCGACGGCGGCCCGGCCCAGCTCGATCTCGGTCTCCGCCCAGTCCTCGAACACCGTCAGACAGCGGGCCTCCAGCCGGTCGGCCTCCTCGGCGACCCCGATGGAGTCCCGCAGATCGTTCAGCGGCGGCCCCTCCCACAGGTCCAGCGCCTCTCGCAGCAGCCGGGCCGCGCCGGGCAGATCGCCCCGCCCGGCCGCCGCCCGCCCCGCACGGGCCAGCGCCCCGAACCGCAGGGTGTCCAGCTCGCCCTCGGCGATACGCAGGAGGTAGCCCCCGCAGCCGTGCACCACCCGGTCCTGGCCCCCGTCCCCGGCGGGCCCCAGGAGGGCGCGGGCGGCACTGACGTAGACCTGGAGGTTCTTGCGGGCGGTACGGGGCGGGTCGTCCGGCCACACCGCGTCGGTCAACACGCCCACCGGTACGGGGGTGTTGGGGCGGGCCAGCAGCGTGGCGAGGACCAGGCGCTGCTTTCGCGGGCCGAGCGGCAGCTCACGGCCGTCCAGCCGGGCCGTGAGCGGGCCGAGCAGGGAGACGTACACCGCACCTGCGGAACCGGTACGGGCGGGAGGTCGGGTCATCAGCGGGCCTCCGGAACGGGGACGGGCGGCGGACTGGTCCGTACGTACGCCCCGATCCTGCTGCCGCCCCGGCCCCCGCACATCGGGGCCCCGCACGCATTTTCCACCCGGCCACCCGACCGAAACCGCCCGGCGCCCCCATGTTGCCCACCCCGGCCCCCATGGCCCCCGGAGCGGACCCCGCTCCGAGCCGGTTCCGGCGGACCCCGCCCCAGGCCGGTGCGGGCGGACCCTGCCTCAGGCCGGTGCGGGCGGACCCTGCCTCAGGCCGGTGCGGGCGGACCCTGCCTCAGGCCGGTGCGGGCGGACCCCGCCTCAGGCCGCTTCCGGCGGCCTCCGCCTCAGGCCGGTTCGGCGGTGCACTCGGCGGCGAACTCGCACAGCGCTGCCCGGTCCGCGCGCCCGGTCTTGCTCAGCAGACTGGCCATGTGCTTCTCCACCGTGCGGGGCGAGATGGACAGCCGCCGGGCGATCTGCTGGTTCCCGGGCCGCTCGGGCAGCAGCACGAACACCTCGTACTCGCGCGGGGTCACCCCGCTCGTCCGCAGCGGCGACGGGATCCGGTCCCAGCCGCCCCGGTGCTGGCCCACGCTCGCCCCGGCCTGCCGCAGCGCCGCCCGGCACGCGGAGGCGACCGCCTGCACCCCGGCCCCGTAGAAGTACTCCTCGGCGGACCGCAGCCACGCCACCGGCTCGCCCCACCCGTCCGCGCGGGCCGCGTCCGCGACCAGCCGCAGGCCCAGGTGGCGGGCGACCGGGAAGGGCGCGGACCGCGCATCGAACGACGCCATCAGCCGGGCCGCCCCGGCCGGATCCCCCTCCCGGCCCAGCAGCACCGCGTCCGCCAGCTCCAGGAACTGCCGGTTCCAGGCGAGACACCCCCCGGGAGTCGCCCGCGCCTCCGCCAGCTCCGCCCGGTCCGCGTCGCCCGTCAGCACCCGCAGCAGCGGGCGCAGCCCGTACCGCCCGCTCAGGTAGTAGTAGCTCGGGTGGTCCGCCTCCCAGGCCAGCGCCTCGTCAAGACCTGCCGCCGCCCGCTCCCGGTCCTCCTCCAGGAGCGCCCCGAACGCCCGGCACAGCCCCGACCGGAGCGGCACCAGCAGCGACTGCTCGCCCCCGGCCCGCCGGAACGCGGCCAGCGCCCGGTCCATGTCCCGCCGCCGCCCCCGGTGCGCGGCCATCGTCGCCCCGGCCAGCAGCAGATAGCGGTGGGCGGACCGGTCACCGACCCGGGCACTGGCCTCCGTCGAACGGTCGATGATCTCCTGCGCCTCCTCCCACCGGGCGCACATCACCGCGTTCATCGCGAGCAGCCCGTCGACCGTACGGGTCAGCAGCAGCGCCCCCAGCTCGGTGGCCGCCGCCCGCGCGGAGAGCAGCCGGGCCGCGTCCCCGGTCCGCATGAAGGCGTTCGCCCCGAGCCGCACGAGCGCCTCCACCCGCCAGACCGGCAGGGCGTGTTCGGTGGAGATCGACAGCATCCGCTCCAGTGCCGCGTCCGCGGCGTCGAAGCCCTCCTCGCGCCGCAGCAGCGCCAGCAACTGCCAGGCCTGACAGGCCACCACGGGCAGCCCCTCGGCCTCGGCGGTCTCCGCGGCCTCCCGCACGGCCCGCTCGGAACCCGCCGGGTCCCGGGGCTTGCGCCCATGCCCGGGAAGCAGCGACAGATACCCGTCGACCACCACGAGCGCGGCCCGGCGGCCCGGCGGCGGCGACGGGCCCAGCAGGACCCGGGCAGCCTCGACCTGGAGCGCCGCGTCGGCGGTGCGCTCCGCCATGACCGCGGCCCAGGCGAGCTCGATGTGGATCAGGCCGCGCCGGGCGGCGGCCTCGGAACGCGCCGGAACCGGCGGCAGCGCGTCCGCCAGCGCCAGTGCGCCGTCCAGATCTCCGCCCTCGGCACGGGCGACCGCCAATGACTCGGCGACGGCGGCCCGGTCGGTCTCGGCGGCCAGCGGGTGCGCCCGCTCCAGCAGCACCACGGCGGAGCCGTGCGCCCCCGAAGCGAGCATCCGTCTTCCCGCCTCCGCGAACTGGCGGGCCGCCCCCGCCCGGTTGCCCGCGGCCAGTTGCAGCGAGGCCACGAGCTGCCGGCCGTCCTCGTCCAGCGGCTGCCCCGAGTGCTCGATGGCCCCGGCGGCGCGGCGGGCCAGCGAGGCGCGCTCGGCCGGCGCCAGCGAGGAGATCAGGGCCTCGGCGGTCAGCGAGTGCCGGAAGGTGTAGCGGTCGGGGGCCGCGCCGTCCGGGGCGATGACACCCGCCTCCACCGCCGACCGCAGATGCGTGAACAGGGCCCGGTCCTCGAAACCGGTGACGGTCTGGAGCACGGTCACCGAGAACTGGCTGCCCAGGGTGGCCGACGCCAGTAAGAGGTCCCGCACCGGCTCGTCCAGCCGCTCCAGCCGGCGGGCCCAGCTGCGGACGATGTCCGAGGGGACCGAACCGCCCGGCTGCTCCACCGCCTCCCACCCGTCGTCCGTCCGCCGGAGCCGGCCGGTGTCCAGCAGGTCCGCCAACAGCACTTCCAGCAAGTACGGGTTGCCCGCCGCGCGTTCGGCCAGCCGGCGGTGCACCGATGCGGGTATCTCCTCCGGCCGCGCCTCCAGACACGCGCCCGTCAGTGCCCGTACCCGGTCGTCCCGGAGCGGGCCCAGCTCCCGTACGGTCGCGGCGTGCCGACGCTCGACGGAGCGTACGAGGTCCAGGGCGGCGCCCGGCTCCGGACGCAGGGTGCCCAGGAACAGGATGGGCAGATCGGCCAGGTTGTCGATGACGTACTCGACGACCGCGACGGTCTCCGTGTCGCAGTCGTGCAGATCCTCCAGCAGGATCGCGCAGCCCGCCTCCCGGCCCAGCACGGACAGCAGCCTCAGCAGGGCCTCGGCCAGCTCCACGACCGTCTCCGGATAGCCGGGGGACCCGTCCTTGCGCCACTCCGGGACCAGCCGGGCCAGCGCCGGGTGGTAGGGCGCGAGCTCCGGATCGGTCGGGGTGCCCGCGGCCCGGAACCGGGACGCCAGCGCCTCCGCGAGCGGACGGAAGGGCACGACGAGCCCGGTCGAGGTGGCCCGGCCGCGCAGCACGGGCATGCCGAGCCCGTACGCCCGGTAGGCGCACTCGCCCACCAGCCGGGACTTGCCGATACCGGCTTCCCCGAGGAGGAACAGCGCGCGCCCCGAACGCCGTCGTACGGCGTCCAGGGCGCTGCTCAGCAGTCCGATCTCCTCGTCCCGCCCGACGATGACCGGCGAAGTGGCTCGCATGGCCGCAGGTTACTGGAGCCCCAACCCCTACGGCAGCGGGCCAATTCGGCTCATTTACGGTTGAGTTGGCTGGAACCGTTCACCACGGGGCCGTCATGGTGGTCCACGGCAGGTCGTGGCTGTAGCCGCTCTCGCCCTCCGAGGCGCTGAGAAGTCTGCCGCGCGCACCGAGGCCTCCGGTGGAACCCAAGGAGATCTGCCCCGCCGGGTGCTCGGGCGTGCCCTCGTGCGCGATCTCGCCGGACGCCTGCAGGGCCGATTCGCCGAACTGCTTCATCTCTGCCTCATCCTCTGGGTGATGGTGATGGTGATGGTGGTGGTGGTGATGATGTGGTCGTCGTCGTCAAAGCCGTGGTTCGGTCAGGGGGCCCCGGAGGGGCGCAGGAGCAGCGCGGACCCGACCCGGTCGGGGAACCCGGCGCGCAGCAGCCCGTGCCCGATCCCCGAGAGCCCGGTGAGCAGCCCCGGGTGCGGTACGCGGCCGGGCGTACCGCACTGCGGGCCCGCCCGGTCGGCCGAGGCCAGCAGCGTCCCGGCCCGGCGTATCCACGCGGGCCGCGCTGCGGGCAGGGCGCTGTGGCCGAGGAGTTCGAGCAGCCCCGACTCCCCGTGGCACAGGCTGTCGTCGGCGAGCGGACCGATGCCCGCCAGCTCGCCGGAGCGTGCCGCGAGCCAGCCGGACAGCTCCGGGTCCGCCAGCGCGTCGGGGCTGTCCGCGATCGCCAGCGCGATGCCGGCCACCCCGTCGCACCAGGCCGGCCCGGCAGCCGCTCCGACCGCGGTTTCGGCCGCCGTTTCGGCCGCCGTTTCGATAACCGGCCCGGCCGCTCCGTGCGGCGCTCCGGCGGTGGTCACGCGGTTCGCTCCGGCCGTCGCCCGGCGCAGGGCCTCCAGTCCGGCGCTCCGGTGGCGGGCGTCGCCCCCGGCCCCGGCGAAGCGCAGCAGCGCCCAGCCGATCCCCGCCGCCCCGTCGGCGAAACCCCCGGCGTCGGGGAGCGGGGCGGCGGCGATCCGCTCGGCGCAGCGCTCGGCGCCGCGCCAGGCCTCGGGGCGGCCGGTGGCGCGGTGCACCGCGAGCAGCGAGACGAGCCCGCCCGCCGCCCCGCCGCGCACCCCGTAACCGTCCTCGGCCGCGCTCGCCGCGCAGCTCAGCCGGACGGCGGGACCGGCCTGGTCCAGCACCTCCCGGTCGCCCAGCAGTGTGCCCACCTCGGTCAGCGCGTACGCGATGCCGCCGAGGCCCGCGAAGGCGCCGGAGCCCAGGGACCCGAGTTCGTCGGCCCGTCCGTGCAGCGCGTCCAGCAGCCCCGGGACCGGAGTGAGCGCCTCACGGGCCGCCTCCGCGTACCGGGAGGCGCCGGTGAGCGCGGCCAGTTGCGCCAGGAAGAGCGCGGGCCCCGTGTAACCGCCCGCGAGGTCCGCCGCCATCGGTGTGAGCCGCCAGTAGCGCTCGCCGAGCAGTTCGAGCCCGATCCAGTTGGTGCGGCGCTCGTGCCGGTAGGCGAGGGAGACGAGCTGGTCGCCCACCGACCGTGCGGCGGACAGCAGTTGCTCGGGCTCCGGTGCGGTCGCCGCGCTCCGCGACCGGCCGCCCGGCGCCGCCCGGTGCGGCGGCTCGGGCGAGGTGCTCACCATGGCGGCCCGGATGATCCGTTCCTGGTCCTGGCGGTCCACGGTGTCCATCGCGCGCACCTTCGCCTCGACGCGCGCCAGCCCGGTGGGGCCGACGGGGTCGCCGCCGGGCTGCCCCGGAACCGTACGGCCGGTGCCGCTCCACAGCTCCGTGCCTCCCGGGCGGGTGCCGAACACCGGCACGTCACCGCTCCACAGCTCCGCGACCTCCTCGTCCTCCACACCGGGCAGCGCGGGCATGCCCAGGAGCGGGGTGCGCAGCAGCGAGAGGACCTGGTGCCGTTCGGTGGCGTCCCGCATCAGGTCGGGGTGGGTCGACTCGTCCAGCAGCGTCGTGTACGTCCAGGTCGGCCGGGGCACGACGCGCACCTCGTCCCGCGCGAAGAGCCGCAACATGCCTGCACCGCCGAGGAGTTCGTCCCGATGCTCGCTGATCGCGGTGTATCCGGCGCGGAAGCCGCCGCACAGGGCCTCGGTGTACGCGGAGGGGTCGGCCGCCACTCCGCCCAGCCGGGGCCGGTTGGCGGACTCGGTGAACCGGCCCGCCCGCCGCACCAGCCGCATGCGGTCGGTACCGGCCTCCGCCCAGTCGGCGGTCTCGATCGGCGACGACGCGGCCCGGCCCCCGCCGATCGCGGACATGTCGAGCGCGGTGGTGTCCCCGACGAGCAACTGGGGCAGCAGGCCCACCCGGTGGACCGAGTCGTGCAGGGCCCGGGCGGCCGGATCGGCGGACCGGGCGGGTCCCAGCGGCGGGTGGAACAGCGTCTCCACATCGACCAGCACCGGGTGCGGGCCGCAGGCGATCAGGTTCTCGTGGTGCAGATCCGTACCGTCCAGTGTGTGCAGCAGCGCCAGCAGCGCACCCTGGCGCCGGTAGAACTGCCGGGTCTCCGCCGCCGAGGCGCAGGGCCGCTCCTCGACGAACTCGGCCCAGCCGTACTCCCCCCGGTCCAGGACCCGCAGCACCCGCAGCTCCGGGGCGCCGGGCAGCGAACCGAACCACTCGGCCAGGGCGTTGAAGTGCCGGTGTGCCGCCAGCGGACGCGGCTTGTAGACCAGCCGGGTGCCGTCGGCGAACCGCAGCAGCATCACCGACCGGCCGCCGCGATGGCTGTCGCCCGCCCCGGCCTCGACACCGGTGAGCGCCCCGGGCCCCGCGCCCCCGCCACGCCCGCCCTCCGGGGAACCGGCCCGGTCGCCGAGCACCCCCGAGGGGGCCAGCAGGTGCCGGTCGGCGGCGAGCCGCGCGGCCATCTCCGCGAACGCGTCCCCCGCGTTCAGGCAGGCCGTCGCGAGGAGGCGGGCCAGCACGGGGTAGCCGCTGACGAGCAGGGCGAGGCCGTCGCGGCGGGCGGTCCGCCGTACGAAGTCCCGGAAGCGTTCCTCGGACCCCTCGCCGCTCAGCCGGCCCAGCCGCCGGGCCTCGTGCAGTTCCGTGACGAGGGTGCGCGCCGCGATCCGGGACAGCCGACGCGTCAGCTGCCGCCGGAAGTCCGCCAGAAGGGGCGAGGCGCCGTCTGCCGCCGGGCTGTCTGCCGTCGGGCCGGCCGCTCTGCCGTTCACCGGGCCGTTGACCGAGCTGGTGAACGCCGGGCGGCTGACCGCCGAGCTGTCGACCGCCGGGCCGCCGCCGACCGCCGGGCTGCTGACCGCCGGGCCGCCGCCGACCGCCGGGCTGCTGACCGCCGGGCCGCCGCCGACCGCCGGGCCGTCTGTCGCGAGTGCGTCCCGGAGCCGCAGTGCCGCCGCCTCGACGAACGGTGCGACGACCGGCCCGAAGCCGCTGAGCCCGGGGTAGGCCCGGTCGGCGACCACCACGTCACGCGGCGCCGAGGCGACGGCCTCCCGGGCGAAGACCGCCCAGCCGGGTTCACCGGAGGGGCCGCCCCCGACGACACCGGGCAACCACCACGGCTCTCCGGCGACGGAAACAGCAGCGACGGACTCGAAGGGAACAGCGGGGGCGGGGCGACGGGTCGTCCCTCTGTCGATCAGATCCTTCTCCGCCACCGCTCCGCACCTCCCCGGTCCCGAGCCGCCCCGGTCGGGCCGCCCGCGTCCATCGTGGCGGGGGAGCGGGGGCGGGCGCATGGGGGAGTCGCCCCCATCTTTCGCCCTCCGGTCCCGCAGACACCGGTCACGGGCGGCGGCGGATTCAGGAAATGGCTACTTCTCGCCTGCCGCGCGGAGCCGGGGTGCTGCGGCCCCGTCTTCACCAGCGGGGAGAGCAGGTGATCGGGATCAACCACGGCATCGTCGGAGCCGCCCAGGACCCGGAACTCCGCTTAGCCGTGCAGGAGTTGACGGCCCGCCTCCGCGACCTCACCGCCCACCTCACCCCGGACCAGGCCCGCACGGTCGAAGAGACCCTGCCCGTGCTCGCCCTGGACCGCGAGGCCATGACCGGGCGCGGCCTCACCCTGGCGCGGCTCGGGCAGCTCACCACCGCGGTCGGCCCGGTGGCCCAGCCCGTCGCGGACGCGCTGGGACGGGTGCTCGGACTGCTGGGCTAGGGCCTGTCTGACAATTCCCGCCTGCCTCACGACGCCATGCACGCACTCTCGCCACACCGACCCCAGACCCAAGTACGTCCAGTACGAGGGCCTGGGGCCGGCACGCCGAGAGCGCGCACCTGACGCCGCGCGGCCGCCCTGCGGACGACGACGGGAATTGTCAGACAGGCCCTAGGAGCGCCGAGCCGAGGGCCCCGCAAGGCCCCCGCCCCGCGAGGCCCCCGGCCCGGTGGGCCCCGGCCCGCCGACTCACCCGCGCGGCGCCGCCGTGGACCCCCGGATCATCAGCTCGGCCGCGATGGTCGCGATGCCGCCGGGCGGCGGGTTCTCCTTGCCCATCGCCAGTCGCCCGGCCCGGGCGCCCGCCTCGAAGAGCGGCAGCCGCACCGTCGTGAGGGCCGGCACCGCGTCCACCGAGAACGGCAGGTCGTCGAAGCCCGCGACCGAGATGTCCTGGGGGATGCGCATCCCCTGGTCCCGGACGGCCGCGCACGCGCCCAGCGCCACGGTGTCGTTGGCGGCCACGATCGCTGTCACATCCGGTGCCCTGCGCAGGAGTTCGAGGGTGGCCTCGTAGCCGGAGCGCCGGTCGTAGGGGCCGTGCACGGTGAGCAGTTCCTGATCGTCGGAGCTCCGGCCCTCGTCGGCCCCGGCCCCGGCGGCGTCCAGCCCGGCGGCGCGCAGTGCCTCCCGGTGGCCCTCCAGCCGGTGCCGGGTGGTGGTGCGCTCCGGGGGCCCGGCGACGTAGCCGATCCTGCGGTGGCCGAGCGAGATGAGGTGCTCGGCCAGCCGGCGTCCGCCGCCCCGGTTGTCGAACGCGAGCGCGGCGACGAGGGCGTCCCCCTCGGGCAGCGGGGGCCGCCCGCAGAAGACGATCCGGGTGCCCGCGTCCGCGAGCTTCGCCAGCTTCGCGGACATCGCCGCCTGGTGGGCCGGGTTCTCGACCGCGCCGCCGGTGAGGACGACGGCGGCGGCGCGCTGGCGCTGGAGGAGGGTGAGATAGGTGAGTTCGCGCTCCGGGGAGCCGCCGGTGTTGCAGATGACGGCCAGCTTCTCGCCGCCCGCCCGTCCGGACCCGTCCCCGGGGCCGCCGATCTGCGTCTGGGCCGCCCCCGCCATGATCCCGAAGAACGGGTCGGCGATGTCGTTGACCAGGATGCCGACCAGGTCCGAGGTGGCCGCGGCGAGCGAGCTCGCGGGCCCGTTGAGCACGTAGTCCAGGTCGTCCACCGCGCGCAGGACCCGCTCCCGGGTCGACGCCGCCACCGGGTAGTTGCCGTTCAGCACACGCGAGACGGTGGCCGGGGACACCCGGGCGCGGGCCGCCACATCCGCCAGGGTGACTGTCATCGCTGTCCTCCGTGAGATCACGTGCGGCCCCCTCTTGTCCGGCCGCTGTCGGCAGGCTAGCGTCATCTCGGATAGAAAGCGCTTGCTACGGCTGTATGGAGGGACCTTCGTGACACGCAGGACAGTGCGGATCGCCATGAACGGCGTCACGGGACGGATGGGATACCGGCAGCACCTGGTGCGCTCGATCCTCGCGATCCGCGAGCAGGGAGGCCTGGATCTCGGCGACGGCCAGGTGCTGTGGCCCGAGCCCGTGCTCGTCGGCCGTCGCGCCCACGCCCTGGAGGAACTCGCCGAGCGCCACGGCCTGACCGAGTGGTCGACCGACCTGGACGCGGTCCTCGCGGACGACACGATCGACATCTACTTCGACGCCCAGGTCACCTCGGCCCGGGTGGAGGCGATCAAGAAGGCGATCGCGGCGGGCAAGCACGTCTACACCGAGAAGCCGACCGCCACGGACGTCGAGGGGGCCCTCGACCTGGCCCGGCTCGCCCGTGACGCGGGCATCAAGCACGGTGTCGTCCAGGACAAGATCTTCCTGCCGGGCCTGCTGAAGCTGAAGCGCCTGATCGACGGCGGCTTCTTCGGCGAGATCCTCTCCGTGCGCGGGGAGTTCGGCTACTGGGTCTTCGAGGGCGACTGGCAGGAGGCCCAGCGCCCCTCGTGGAACTACCGCGCGGAGGACGGCGGCGGCATCGTCGTCGACATGTTCCCGCACTGGGAGTACGTGCTCCACGAGCTCTTCGGCCAGGTCACCTCCGTAACGGCCCATGTGCAGACGCACGTTCCCCGCCGCTGGGACGAGCAGGGCAAGCCGTACGAGGCGACCGCCGACGACGCCGCGTACGGCATCTTCCAACTGGCGGGCGGGGCCGTCGCGCAGATCAACTCCTCCTGGACGGTCCGGGTCAACCGCGACGAGCTGGTCGAGTTCCAGGTCGACGGCACCCACGGATCCGCCGTCGCGGGCCTGCGCAACTGCCGTGTCCAGCACCGCTCGTCGACCCCCAAGCCGGTCTGGAACCCGGACCTCCCGGTCACCGAGTCCTTCCGCGACCAGTGGCAGGAGATCCCGGACAACCAGGAGTTCGACAACGGCTTCAAGGCGCAGTGGGAGCTGTTCCTGCGCCATGTGGCCCTGGACGAGCCGTACACCTGGGACCTGCTGGCCGGCGCCCGGGGCGTCCAACTGGCCGAGCTGGGACTGAAGTCGTCCGCCGAGGGCCGCCGCTTCGACATCCCGGAGCTGACCCTGTGACCCGCGCGCCCGCCTCGCGGCGCCGCCGGAGGCCGCTGACATGACGATCCACCTCCCGCAGGGCCCCTACACGCCCCGCGCCACACCGCTCGACCTCGCTCCGGGAGCGGCGGCCCCCACCTCCCGTACGGTCTTCTCGGCGGCGCACGTGGTCGCGGACCCGTACGCGGACATCAGCCCGGACGACCCGGCCGCCGTCGACTGGGAGTCCACACTCGCCTTCCGCCGCCACCTGTGGGCGCACGGCCTGGGCGTCGCGGAGGCCATGGACACCGCGCAGCGCGGCATGGGCCTGGACTGGGCGGGCGCCGCCGAACTGATCCGCCGCTCGGCCGCCGAGGCGAAGGCGGTGGGCGGCAGGATCGCCTGCGGCGTGGGCTCCGACCAACTGCCCGCCGGCGGGACGCCCACCCTGGCCGAGGTCACGGCGGCGTACGAGGAGCAACTGGCCCTGGCCGAGGAGAACGGCGTCCAGCCGATCCTCATGGCCTCCCGCGCGCTGGTCCGCGCCGCGCGGGGCCCGGAGGACTACCTCGCCACCTACGCCCATCTCCTGCGCCAGGCGTCGGAGCCGGTGATCCTGCACTGGCTGGGCCCGATGTTCGACCCGGCCCTGGAGGGCTACTGGGGCAGCGCCGACCTCGACGAGGCCACGGACACCTTCCTCAAGGTCATCGCCGAACACCCCGACAAGGTCGACGGGATCAAGATCTCCCTCCTGGACGCGGCCCGCGAGATCGACGTACGCCGCCGCCTCCCGGGCGGGGTGCGCTGCTACACGGGCGACGACTTCAACTACCCGGAACTCATCGCGGGCGACGAACGCGGCTTCAGCCACGCCCTGTTGGGCATCTTCGACCCGCTGGGACCGCTGGCGGCGCACGCGGTACGGGTGCTGGACACGGGAGACGTGGACGGCTTCCGGGCCCTCCTGGACCCCACGGTCGAGCTCTCCCGCCACCTCTTCCGGCCGCCGACCCGCTTCTACAAGACGGGTGTGGTGTTCCTGGCCTGGCTCTCCGGCCACCAGGACCACTTCACGATGGTGGGCGGACTCCAGTCGGCGCGCTCGCTCCCGCATCTGGCGAAGGCGTACGAACTCGCCGACGGCCTGGGCCTGTTCCCGGACCCGGACCTGGCCGAACACCGGATGCGCTCCCTGCTCACGGTCCACGGAGGCGCACGATGAGCGACGACCACCTCTCCCGCCTCTCGCTCAACCAGGAGACCATCAAGCAGTGGTCGTTGCCCGAGCTGACCGAGGGCTGCGTCAAGGCGGGCATCGGCATGGTGGGCCTATGGCGGGCCCCGGTGCAGGCGTACGGCGTCGAGCGTGCGGCCAGGCTCCTGGCGGATGCCGGGCTCACCGTCACCAGCCTCTGCCGGGGCGGCTTCTTCACCGCACTCGACCCGGCGGCACGCGCCCGCGCCCTGGACGACAACCGGGCGGCGATCGACGAGGCGGCGGCCCTGTCCACCGACACCCTGGTCCTGGTCTCCGGCGGCCTCCCGCCCGGCAGCCGCGATCTGCACGGGGCCCGGGAGCGGGTCGCCGACGCGCTGGCGGAACTGGCCCCGTACGCGGCGACGCGCGGCGTACGCCTGGCGATCGAGCCGCTGCACCCGATGTACGCCTCCGACCGCTGTGTCGTCTCCACGCTCGGCCAGGCCCTGGACATCGCGGAACGCTTCCCGGCCGAGCAGGTCGGCGTGGTCGTCGACACGTACCACCTCTGGTGGGACGACCGGGCCCCGGCCGAGATCGCCCGAGCGGGTGCGGGCGGCCGCATCCACTCCTTCCAGTTGGCCGACTGGATCACCCCGCTCCCGGCGGGCGTCCTGCTGGGCCGGGGTCAACTGGGCGACGGAAGCGTGGACTTCCGCGCGTTCCGCCGCCACGTGGAGGCGGCCGGCTTCGACGGCCCGATCGAGGTGGAGATCTTCAACGAGGCGCTGTGGGCCCGCGACGGGGCGGAGGCCCTGGCGGAAGTCGCGGAGCGCTATGTGCAACACGCCTGCTGAGAGCCCCGCGCCGGGCCTCGGGTAAAGAGATCGTAAAGGGATGCAACCTTTGCGTACCCTCCCGTGTCACACATGGCGTCGGGACTTCCGGGGAGGGGTCCGGGGGGAACGGGAAGGCCCGACGGGAGGGGAAAGCGAGGGGGGTCCGGCCGTAAGGCCGGGCCCCATTCCGCTGTCCGGGGCCACTCTGCCGTTCCGCCGCCGTGCCGTCGGCCGACCCCGTCCGCGCGTCGGCCGAAGGGCCGACGGGCGAAGATCCACCGAGGTGAGCGGCGTGACCGCGACTGAGCGGGCCGCCTCGGGGTAATCGGCGGGCATGGCCCTCATGAAGCGTGTAGCCCTCGCCCCTCGCGCTGTGCGGCAGCTCCGGCGCATCCGTTCCGTGTACCTCGGAGGGGTGGTGCTCTCCCTGCTGGGCCTGGTTCTCCAGGCGGAGCAGGGCTCAGGCGGACGGCAGGCGGTGATCGTGGCCATGCTGCTGGTCGCGTTCGCGGCCCTGTTCGCCCTGACGGTCACGCAGTTGTGGAGGCACGCGCGGACCAGTCACTGCAGTACGGCGCAGAAGCTGACGCCGTCCGCCTGACGCCGTCCGCCTGACGCCGTCCGCCTGTCGGCCCCACTCGGGCGGCCGGCCATCAGCTCCGCAGGTCCGCGAGCCTGGACAGGGCGTCGGAGGCCGCCTGCCGTTCCTCGGCGTCGAGTTGGACCGCAGCGGCCTCCTCCAACAGTGCCGCCGCCCGCTCCACGTCTCCCATCCGCTGCGCGATGTCCCCGCGCAGGACGAGGAGCCGCAGCCTCTGCACCGGAGTCGGGTACTCGTCCGTCAGCCCGAGCGCCCGGTCGATGATCTTCGCCGCGCCCGGCAGATCCTGCTTGGAGTCCGCGAAGAGGTCCGCCATGTGCAGGGCGCGGGCGAAGGTCTCCTTCGGTGCGGGCCGGTGGTTCTGGTCCTCGCTGATCGGCTGCCCGATCCGGACCGTGTTCCCGGTCGGGTCGGTCACCAGGAACTGCCGCACCCCGTACGACATGTCCTTCAGCGGACCGATACGCGGCAACCCCCGCGCCGGGACGCGCCCGTAGGCCTTCTTGAGGCCCGCCCGGAACGCCGCGTGCAGGCTGTCCACGTCATCGGTGAGGACGTAGCACCCGGAGTGGGAGGACGCCGGGTCGTACTCCTTCATGCCGTACAGCTGGAGCTCGACCGATCCCCGCGCGACGACGGCGTACGCGTACGGGCTCTTCTGGAGGGACGTCGTCTCGAAACCCAGGGCGGTGTAGAAGTCGACGGTGGTCTCGATCAGCGAGGTACGGCAGGGCAGCATCGGGATGGTCGTCTCGGTCATGCGAGCAGCGTAGTCAAATTTGAGTACTGAGGGCAAGCGGTGTTCCGTGACCGGCCGCCGCCCCCGCGCTTCCTGGTGCGCCCGTGGGGCGGGATCGGGTGCCGGGGACCTTCAGGAGTGAAAGTTCTCGCCGCTCCGACGCGTTTTCGCAGGTGGGGCGGGGCGACACAGGTCTAGACCGCACGGCCTCTTTACGCCTCCCTCCGCTCGTGCGTTACTCATGTCATGTCCATGGCGTCCGGTAATCGGATGCCATGGATCTCTTCCCGTCAACGTGCCCGGAGGTGGCTATGCCCGCGTACCGTTCTCCGTCCCGCCGACTCAAGAGATCCAGAGGGGCTCTGCTGGCAGGAGCTCTCGGCAGCGCCGCGGCGCTGATCCTGACCGCCACAGGCACGGCCGCCGCCGCGCCGCCCGCACCCGATGAGCCGGTCCGGTCCGGACAGGCGTGGATGGGGGCGGGGACCCGCATCGAGCAGGGCCCGGCGTCCGCGGCGGCGGGCGGCGTGACGCCGATGGACACCAGCGGCGTCCAGGGCATCGACGTGTCCCACTGGCAGGGGGCCATCAACTGGGGCTCCGTGAAGGCCGCGGGCATCGACTTCGCCTACATGAAGGCCACCGAGGGCACGTCCTTCAAGGACAGCCGCTTCAGCGCGAACTACACCGGTTCCTACAACGCCGGCCTGATCCGGGGCGCCTACCACTTCGCCCGCCCCGACGTCTCCAACGGGGCGACGCAGGCGGGCTACTTCGCGGGCAACGGCGGAGGATGGTCCAAGGACGGCAAGACCCTCCCCGGGGTGCTGGACATCGAGCACAACCCGTACGGCGCCATGTGCTACGGCCTCTCCACGACCCAGATGCGCACGTGGATCAACGACTTCTACAACACGTACAAGGCGCGCACCACCCGTGACGTCGTCATCTACACGACGGCCAGCTGGTGGAACACCTGCACCGGCAACTGGACCGGGATGGCCACCAAGTCGCCCCTCTGGGTGGCCCATTGGGGAACCAGCAGCCCGAACATCCCCAGCGGCTTCCCCACCTGGACCATCTGGCAGTACACGGCCACCGGCCGGGTCGCCGGGGTCTCCGGCGACGTGGACCGCAACAAGTTCAACGGCAGCTTCGCCCGGCTCCAGGCCCTCGCCAACAACACGGCGTAGCCGCCCCGCCCTCGCGACGGCCGGGTGAGTGCAGCGGCTCACCCGGCCGTACGGCCGCCACCCGCCGCAGTCACCGCCGTTGTCACTGTTACTGCCCGCACACGCCAGGAGCCCGCCGTGAACCTTCCGCAGCCGTCCCGCCGCCACGTCCTGCTCGCCGGTGCCGGCGGCCTGGCGGCGGTCGCCTTACCCGGCACGGCCCATGCCCTCGACGCCGTCGAACCGGACATCGACAGCACGTCCCGGTGGAACGCCCGTCCCCCGCAGGGTGGGATCGCTCTGGTGGGGAAGCGGCCGACCATGATCGTCGTCCACCACACGGTCAGCGCCAACACCTCCGACGTCTCCCGCGCCCAGGCCCACAGCCACGCCCACTGGGTCCAGGACCTGCACATGGACAAGAACGGCTGGACCGACACCGGCTACCACTTCCTCGTCAGCCGGGGCGGCTGGATCACCGAGGGCCGCCACCAGAGCCTCACCACGCTGCGGGCCGGCAAGGACTTCGTCCTGGGAGCGCACACCTCCGGCCAGAACGGAGCGGGCATCGGGATCGCCAACGAGGGCGCGTACCACGACGGCGCCCAGCCGCCGCGTGCCCAGTGGGAGGTCCTGGTGGCGCTCTGCGCGTACACCTGCGCCCAGTACGGCATCGCGCCGAGCCGCATCTACGGACACAAGGACTTCGGCGACACCCTCTGCCCGGGCGTACTCCACGACAAGCTGCCGCAACTGCGCAGCGAGGTCGCGGCGAGCATGGGCTGAGCGATCCGCGCCGCGGTGGCGCGGACCGACGGACCACGGCCGACGGCGACCACCCAAGGCTCCCCACGGCAGATCTTGCAGCTTCACATGCAGATCCGACGTGTCGACGAAGCCGCCGCTCGTAGTCCGGGAGATACATCTCCACCAGCTGCTCAAGTGCCGATCCCGGCTGAGCTGTCGTGTTCACCGTTGCGCTCTTCGCCTGAGGAGGGGCGTCCTGCACTTCGGGCTCGCCCGGTCGGGCGGGGAGGGTGGTGCCTGCTTCCCCGTCCACTCTGTCCAGTACGTCGTGGGTCAACACCCGTGCAGCAGCCGACAGCTCTCGCGCCCGTACGGCATCCGGATGGTCGGCCGCCGCGTCCAGCAGCCTCGCGGCCATCCGCCCCCCCGTCGTCCGGGGGCCAGTGTGCCAGGGGGCTCCGTCCTTCAGGAGGGGAACTCGCCACCCCTGATCGCGGTGACGAAGGAGGACCAACTGGCGGAGGAGAAGGCGACGGCCGGACCGTCGGCCGCCTTGCTGTCGCGGACGGGGACGGTGGTGTGGCCGTGCGCGACCTCAAGGCAGTCTGCGTTGGCACCGCCGCTATAGCTGGACTTGCGCCACGCGGACGGGGCGATGCGGTCAGCGATCGCCGGCTCGGTGCTGTGCATGTTCGTGCTCCTTCGCGATGCTTCTGACGAGCGCCACCGACACTTCCCGTGGGGCCGCGTCACTC
This sequence comes from Streptomyces sp. NPDC091287, assembly GCF_044768525.1. Lineage (NCBI taxonomy): Bacteria > Bacillati > Actinomycetota > Actinomycetes > Kitasatosporales > Streptomycetaceae > Streptomyces > Streptomyces sp. NPDC091287. The sequence continues at coordinate 11,700 of NZ_JBIVUV010000009.1, read as the reverse complement.
AGGGCGAGAGTGTAGGAGGTGTGGCAGGCCGCAACCATCGCAGGATCGTCCAGCAGGCGACCGGTGCGCAGGCCCTCAACCCAGGCCACAGGAGCCGCGTCGGCGAAGGACAACAGATAGACCATGCTCTCCATCAGTGAATGGGCTCCGGATGCGAGGGTCAGCACATGCAGGCGCAGACGTCCGGAGTCGGCCATGTCGGCTACTTTGTGCAGTTGCTCCGCCATCACCTCTGACCCACCGACGCGGCGCCGGAGGGCGCCCTCGTCCAGTAGGACCCAAGTCTCCGGTTTCGAGGACTTGTCGAGGAGCTGGCCACGCTTGGTGCGGCTGACAACCAACTCGTCAAGTTCCTCCGCGCAGTAGTTCGGGCGATAGGCCTCGAACACGGCCCGCGCATATGCCTTCGTCTGGAGCAGCCCGGGAATGAGCGCACCGCCGTAGTGACGGATCTCCGTGGCTTCTCGCTCCAGCTCCGCAACTGTCGCGAAGTAGTAAGGAATTGCCGGGTCCCGATTCTCCAGCCACCGCTCGAAGAATCCGTCCGTCCCCAGTGCCCGGTCGATCCGCCGCGCGTCGTCCGGGCTCGGGAGTCGCCGCCCCGCCTCCCAGTGACTGATGAGAGTCGGTGAACAGACGACCTGCTCGGCCAGCGCCTCCTGCGTCAGCCCGGCGGCAAGGCGGCGCAGCCGCAACTCGTTGCCGTACTTCTCCCGCGCCGTAGGCGGCTTGCCGTTCGCCTTCATTCGCCCCAACTCCTCGACCTGACCGGTGTGCTGTCATGCCCGACCCCCTGGAAGCGTAGCGACTCCCGACCTCACTCTGTGATGGGTTCGCTACAGAAAGAAGCGGCCCTCGTACTGCGAAGCCCCCCGAGAAAGCAGGCCCCATGAAGCACTCCCTTGCCCGGCTACTGAAGCCGGCACTGCGCTTCCTGACCCCCGCACCGCGCCTACGTCACCCCCTGGACGCATACGCCTACGTTCACCTCTACTCCTGTGCCTACGTCGGCGGGCCCACCGTCTACCGCACCGGCGAGCGTCCTCCGCGCGGCGAGGACAGTCCGCTCGTGCGCCCCTACTTCGTGGCGCACGAGCGACGTGTGGCCGAGGAGCGGGCGGCCGAGACAAGGCGGCGGCGTATCCGGGGCGGGGCGCTGCTGATCGCCGCTCGCGGAGTGCACCTCGGCCGGCTGAGCGGGGGCGCGGCATGAGGATGAGCAGCGAACACACCGACCGGGCCGCCGCCCCCGCGATGCGGCTGCTGCCGTGGACCGGCACGGGCGGAAAGTCCTGTTACGTCGTCGGGGACGGCACCGGCCACGTCTCACGGATGGCCGACGACGTGGAGAGCATCCAGCTCGACATGGCGGACGAACTCCTCGGGCATGCGGCCGATCTGTTGGCCGACGACGGGTCCACCGGACCACAGGTCCGTTTTCTCGCGGGCAGGCTGACCGAGTCGCTGCACCAGATCGTGCGCGTCGCGGAGAGCCGTGGCTCTCGGCTCGACGCGCTCCTGCCGGACCGGTCCGAACCGCGTACGGGGGGAGGTGAAGAGGGCGAGCACCTTCCGTGAGACGGCCCGTCGTGGGCGGCCTCCCTGCCGCTCACCGACGGGCGGCCAGCACCGCCGCGAGGCCCTCCCGCAGATCGGCGACGAAGAGTTCGGGCATCTCCAGCGACGGGAAATGTCCTCCGGACTCGGGCGACCGCCACCGAACGATGTTCCGGTACCGCTCCTGGGCCCAAGGGCGCGGTGTCTTGTCGATGTCGCGCGGATACATGGTGATCGCCGACGGGACGTCGACCCGGAGTTCGGGGTCCAGCGAATTGTGGCTCTCGTAGTAGATGCGCGCCGCCGACGCACCCGTCCGCGTCAGCCAGTACAGGGTGACGTTGTCGAGCAGGCGGTCCCGGGAGATCGTCTCGAACGGGCTGTCCTCGGTGTCCGACCACTCGGCGAACTTGTCGAGGATCCAGGCGAGCAGTCCGACCGGTGAGTCGACGAGCGCGTAGCCGGTGGTCTGCGGCCGGGTCGCCTGCTGCTTGGCGTAGGCCGCGCGGTGGTGCCAGAAACGGTGGGTTTCCTCGGTCCACCTGCGCTCGGTCTCCGTCAGGCCGTCCGTGGTCAGGCCGGGCGGGGCCTCCGCGAACGTGGAGTGGACGCCGAGCACGTGATCGGGGAACCTGCCGCCCAGAACCGTGGTGATGTTGCCGCCCCAGTCGCCGCCATGGGCCAGGAAGGTGTGGTAGCCGAGCCTTCCCATCAGCTCCACCCACGCGGCCGCGATCTTCTCGGTGCCCCACCCGGTGGTGGTCGGCTTGTCGCTGAATCCGAAGCCCGGCAGCGACGGGGCCACGACATGGAACGCCGGCGCTTCAGCGTCCTCCGGATCCGCCAACTCATCCATGACGTGGAGGAATTCGACGACGCTGCCCGGCCAGCCGTGCGTCAGGAGCAGGGGAGTGGCGTCCGCGCGTGCGGACCGGCGGTGCACGAAGTGGATGCCCAGGCCGTCGATGGTCGTGCGGAACTGGCCCATGCGGTTGAGGCGCTCCTCGAACGACCGCCAGTCGTACCCGGTGCGCCAGTACGCCACGACATCGACGAGGTCGGCTAGCGGAACGCCCTGGTCCCATCGGCGGGGGCCGGGCGGGGCGCCCTGGACGGTCTCGGCCTCCGGCAGTCGCGCCGCGGCCAGTCGCGCCCGCAGATCGTCGAGGTCGGCGTCGGTCGCGTGGGTCTCGTGGGCGTGGACGTCGCTGATCGGGCGCGGCATGGGGCCTCCTGGCCAAGGCGGGGGACCGGCGTCGATCCATCGCGAACCCGTGCTGATCCGCCACCGAACCGACGCCGACTCATCGTGAACCGGCTAAGACGGTTCTAACAGCTCCCGCGCGCGGGGCGCAACCGGCTAAGCTGGTTCCATGCGTGATGGCTTTCCTGACTTCCGCCTCGGCAGCGTGTTGGCAACGAGCTTCACCGGGACCTTGTCGGAGCGGTTCGGCGACGCCGTGGAGCGCATCCCCGTTCCGCAGCGGCTCATCGACTGGCTGGCCGTGTACGGCCTCGCTGTGGACGCCTGCACCCCTGCCCAGCTCGACCACGCCCGGGAGCTGAGGGAGTCGATCCACGCCGCCGCGACAGCCGCCGCGCTGCACGAGCCTCTTCCCGCCGCCGCGGTCCAGGTCATCGACGACCGCAGCATCGCGGGGCGGGCCGCGGCGGTCCTGACCCCCGGGGGAGAGCGGCGATGGCAGCTCGACTCGTCCTCCGTGGAGGACGCCCTCAGCGTGGTCGCCGCCGACGCGGTCGACGTCATCTCGGGCGAACGGGACGGAAAACTGGCCCTGTGCGCTTCCCCGACCTGCCGGGCCGCCTTCTTCGACACCAGCCAGAGCCGTACGCGTAAATGGTGCGACATGAACACCTGCGGAAATCGCCAGAAGAAGGCGCGCTTCAACGCCGGCCGGCGCGAGACCCCCAGCTGAGAGCCGACCTCCCCCCCAGCAGGGCGGGCGTCCGCGCGAGAGGGTTACCGCCGCCCGCCCTGCGACCCGGGTGCCAACGCGGGGGTGCTACCGCGGTAGGGGGCGGCGGGGTGGAGTGTGACAGCGGCGCGAAGGGTCAGTCGAAGAGATCGATCAGCCCGTTCACCCAGATCGCCAGGAACGCGATCACCGCGATCGCGCAGCCCACGGCCGCCGCGCCCTCCCCGACGGTCGTGGTCCCGTCCTCGCGGGAGCCGGGCTTCCGCCGCCCGGCCGGGAGGCCGTCCCAGTCCAGCGGGCAGCCGATCTCGTCCGACGCCGCGGTGCGCAGGGCCGTCAACTGCTGGGCGGCGAAGGCCGGAACCTCCTCCGACGCTTCCGGATCGCGCCAGGCGACGGCCTGCATCCGGCGTACGGGATCGGCGTACCGCTTCTCGAAAGCGGTCGTCTCCTCGGGGGTGCGGTCCTCCTCCAGGTACATCCAGCGGCCGGCTTCGGCGGCGTCGCCGTACAGGCGGTAGACGGCGGCCAGGCGACGACGGGGAGCCGGTGCGTGCGGGTAGGAGGAGACCAGTCCGCGCAGACGCTGCCTCGCCACCGGTATCCGGCCGGCGGCGAGGTCCGCGTCCACGCGGGCCAGGGTGATGTTCAGGGGCATGGGGTCATCATGGGGCCGGGCGAGCGGCGCCGACGACCGAGTTGTTCACCCCGGTCGCCGCACCGGTTCGTGCGGTGCCTTCGGGACCGAAGGGCCCATCGCCCTCGGCTTCCTCGGCTTCCTCGGTGTCCTCGGCGACATGAACAGCGTCGCCGCCAGCGCCAGGAGCAGCAGCGCCGCGCAGACGTATCCGGAGACCTGCACGCCGACCGCCATCGCCTCGCGGGCCGCCTGAGCCGCCGATGCCGTGCGCGGCTCCGCGGCGAGGGTCTCGATCACCGATCCCGCGCTGTCCGTCACCACGCCCCCGAGCCGTTCCGCTTCGTCCGCCGGGACTCCGTCCCGGGTGAGCCGGTCGGTCATTCCGGAGGCCAGGGTGCTGAAGAACAGCGTGGTCAGGAGGGCGATGCCGAGGGCCGACCCGAGCTCGCGGGCCGCGCTCTGGATGCCCGAGGCCTGACCTCCGCTCCGTTCCGGTACATCCACGAGGACGATGTTGGTGACCTGTGCCGTGGCGAAGCCGACGCCGATCCCGTACACGAACAGGGCGAGGGCGATGAGCCACCAGGAGTTGTCCGTGGACGCGATCAGGGCCAGCAGCGTCAGCCCGGCGGCCTCCAGGCCCAGGCCGATCCGGACCTGCGCGAGCGCGGGCACCGTCGCGGCCATCGGGAAGCTCGCCCCGGAGGCGGCGAAGCTGCCCGCGGCCAGGGCGACGAGGGCGAGACCCGCCTCGAACGCGCTGTAGCCGAGGGCGAACTGGAGCCAGAGCGGCAGCACCGCGATGATGCCGAACTCCCCGAGGCCGACCATCAGCGTGACGAAGTTGCCGTTGCGGAACGAGCGGATGGAGAGCAACTCCACGTCCATCAGCGGCTCGTCGCCCGCCCGGCTCAGCCCGGCCTGCCTGCGCCAGAACACCCCCAGCGCCAGGGCGGACAGGAGCAGGGCGACGAACACCGGCGAGAGCCCGCCGGACCAGGAGAGGCCTCCGATCTCCAGCGGCTTCGTCGTCAGCAGCCAGCCGTACGTACGTCCCTCGATCAGGACGAAGGAGAGGAGACCCAGGCCCACCGCCGACAGCACCGCGCCGACGCCGTCGATGCGGCCCCGGGTGCGGGGCGACGCGTCCAGGTACCTGAGCACCCCCACGACGATGAGGGCGACCAGCGGGATGTTGATGCCGAAGGCCCACCGCCAGGAGATGTCGGCGAGCCGGCCGCCCAACAGCGGACCCACGGCCGCCGCCGCTCCGATGGTCGAACCCCACACGGCGAACGCCTGGCCGCGCGCCCGTCCCGTGAACGTGGCGTTCAACAGGGCCAGCGAGGTGGGCAGCATCATCGCTCCGCCGACGCCCTGGACGAACCGGGCGAGGATCAGCAGACCGCCGCCGGGGGCCAGCGCGGCCAGCAGGCTCGTCACGCCGAAGACGGCGAGGCCCAGCAGGAAGATCCGGCGTGCGCCGTACAGGTCGCTGAGGCGTCCGGTGACCAGCAGGAGCGCCGCGAGCGTGATCGCGTAGGACTCCTGGATCCACTGGGCCTCCGACGAGCCGATGGAGAGGTCCTCGATGATCGGCGCGAGGATCACGTTGACGATCGTCAGATCGACGACGATCAGGGCCACGCCGAGCGCCACGGCGACGAGGCCGAGCCACTGACGTGCTGTGGGAGGGATTTCCGCTGGTTCGGGCACAGTGCATCGACTCCCCAAATTAGCTTTACCGCAAAGAAAGATACCTTTGCGGTAAAGGTAAATGCGACGGGGTAGGTTGTCAAAGCAGGCGGTGGGAGACGCGGCCGGAGGGCCCGCGGCGGAACCGGAACCGGAAGAGAGCGGGGCAGCGCCAATGCCGAACGGGCACGGAGCCGACGGGAACGTCGCGGTGGACGGGAACGGCGCGGCCGGCCACGAGGCGCCGCGGGTCGACCGGGTGATGGACGGCCTGCGCGCCTTCGGGGCCAACTACACCGAGTTCACCCGCCGTTTCGCAGCCTGGCTCGGGCTGCACTCCACCGACGCCGCCGCCCTGGTCGAGATCCTCTACGCGGAGGACCAGGGCGTGCCCCTGTCACCGGCCCGGCTCAGTGAGCGCGTCTCGCTCTCCTCCGGCGCGACCGCCATCCTCCTCAAGCGGCTCGAACAGGCGGGACACATCGTCCGCACCCGCGAGAGCACCGACCGCCGGGTGGTGACCCTGCGCAGCAGCCCCGACATCCGGCCGAGGGCCATCGCGTTCTTCGGCCCGTACTCCGAGCGGATGGCCGAGACGATGGCCGCCTACTCCCCGCAGGAGATCCAGCGGTTCGAGCAGTTCCTCGGCGGCCTGCGTTCGACCATGGACACCCTGCTGGCCAACGAGTACCGGGACGGCGGCCCGGGCCCCGCACCCCGTGACGGCCCCCGCACCCCGTGACCGGCCCGCATCCCGTGACGGCCTCGCATCCCGTGACGGCCCGGCATCCCGTGACGGGCCCCCGGGCCGCGAACCGCCCTGTCAGTGGCACCCGGTAGCGTCGGGCCATGTCCAACATGGCCGTCCTCGAAGGTGTCCTGGAGCGGATCACCTACGCCAACGAGGAGAACGGGTACACGGTCGCCCGCGTCGACACCGGACGCGGAGCCGGGGACCTCCTCACCGTCGTCGGCGCGCTGCTGGGCGCGCAGGTCGGCGAATCGCTGCGGATGGAGGGCCGTTGGGGCTCACACGCGCAGTACGGCAAGCAGTTCACCGTGGAGAACTACACCACCGTGCTGCCCGCCACCATCCAGGGCATCCGCCGCTATCTCGGCTCCGGGCTGATCAAGGGGATCGGGCCGGTGATGGCCGACCGGATCACCACCCACTTCGGCGTCGACACCCTCGACATCATCGAGCAGGAACCGAAGCGCCTCGTCGAGGTCCCCGGCCTCGGCCCCAAACGCACGAAGATGATCGCGACCGCCTGGGAGGAGCAGAAGGCGATCAAGGAGGTCATGGTCTTCCTCCAGAGCGTCGAGGTCTCCACCTCCATCGCCGTCCGCATCTACAAGAAGTACGAGGACGCCTCGATCTCCGTCGTGAAGAACCAGCCCTACCGGCTGGCCGCCGACGTCTGGGGCATCGGCTTCCTCACCGCCGACCGGATCGCCCAGGCCGTCGGCATCCCGCACGACAGCCCCGAGCGGGTCAAGGCCGGCCTCCAGTACGCCCTGTCCCAGTCCTCCGACCAGGGGCACTGCTACCTCCCCGAGGAGCGGCTCATCGCGGACGGCGTCAAGCTGCTCCAGGTCGACACCGGGCTGGTCATCGAGTGCCTGGCCGAGCTCGCCGCCGATCCGGAGGGCGTCGTACGGGAGAAGGTGCCGTCCCCCGAGGGCGGCGAACCGATCACCGCTGTCTACCTCGTCCCCTTCCACCGGGCCGAGCTGTCCCTCGCCGGGCAGGTCCGCCGTCTGCTGAAGACCGGCGAGGACCGCATGCCGGCCTTCAGGGACGTGGACTGGGACAAGGCCCTGGCCTGGCTCGCCACCCGTACGGGGGCCACCCTCGCGCCCGAGCAGGAACAGGCCGTACGGCTCGCGCTCAGCCGGAAGGTGGCCGTGCTGACCGGCGGCCCCGGCTGCGGGAAGTCGTTCACCGTACGGTCCATCGTCGAGCTGGCCCGGGCCAAGCGGGCGAAGGTCGTGCTGGCCGCGCCCACCGGCCGGGCCGCCAAGCGGCTCGCCGAGCTGACCGGGGCCGAGGCGTCCACCGTGCACCGGCTCCTGGAGCTGAAGCCGGGCGGGGACGCGGCCTACGACCGGGACCGCCCGCTGGACGCGGATCTGGTCGTCGTGGACGAGGCGTCGATGCTCGATCTGCTGCTCGCCAACAAGCTCGTGAAGGCGGTGGCACCCGGTGCCCACCTCCTCCTCGTGGGCGACGTCGACCAGCTGCCCTCGGTCGGCGCGGGGGAGGTGCTGGGCGATCTGCTCGCGGAGGGCGGCCCGGTCCCCGCCGTCCGGCTCACCCGGATCTTCCGCCAGGCCCAGCAGTCCGGCGTCGTGACCAACGCCCACCGGATCAACGCCGGGCAGCCGCCGCTCACGGAGGGGCTGAGCGACTTCTTCCTCTTCGTGGAGGACGAGACGGAGGACGCGGGCAAGCTCGCCGTCGATGTGGCGGCCCGCCGTATTCCGGCCAAATTCGGCCTCGACCCCCGCCGTGACGTGCAGGTTCTCGCCCCGATGCACCGGGGCCCGGCGGGTGCGGGGAATCTGAACGGGCTGCTCCAGCAGGCCATCACCCCGGCCCGCCCCGACCTCCCCGAGAAGCGGTTCGGCGGCCGGGTCTTCCGGGTCGGCGACAAGGTCACCCAGATCCGAAACAACTACGACAAGGGCGAGAACGGCGTCTTCAACGGCACGGTCGGCGTCGTCACCGGTCTTGACCCGGACGAACAGAAGCTCACCGTCCACACCGACGAGGACGAGGAGATCGGGTACGACTTCGACGAGCTGGACGAGCTGGCCCACGCGTACGCCATGACCATCCACCGCTCCCAGGGCAGTGAGTATCCGGCCGTCGTCATCCCCGTCACCACCAGTGCTTGGATGATGCTCCAGCGCAACCTGCTCTACACGGCCGTGACGAGGGCCAAGAAGCTGGTGGTCCTGGTCGGGTCCCGTAAGGCGATCGGCCAGGCGGTCCGCACGGTTTCCGCAGGCAGACGCTGTACGGCGCTGGATTTCCGGCTCCGGGGCGGCTCCGGAGAAGACTTCGCGTGAGCCGTGGAAAAAATGATCGATCAAATCGGTGGGAAACATCACGGAGGTCTTCCGGAACCGCAGTCAAGGGGGCAGGATGAGTAAGTTGGCGGCACTCAGTGCCGCCAATGAGTCCAATGGACGACCCCGAGTGCACTCTCCTGAGCCGAATGGGGGAGGGTGGAAGACAGTCAGGGCACCTCGAAGAAGAGGCACTACGTCGGTGAGGGATGACGTGAGCGAGCACACCAACAACGCTGTAGTACTGCGGTACGGCGATGACGAGTACACCTACCCGGTGATCGACAGCACCGTCGGCGACAAGGGCTTCGATATCGGGAAGCTCCGGGCCAATACCGGCCTGGTGACGCTGGACAGCGGATACGGCAACACCGCCGCCTATAAATCCGCCATCACGTACCTCGACGGTGAGCAGGGCATTCTGCGCTACCGCGGATACCCGATCGAGCAGCTCGCCGAGCGCTCGTCGTTCCTCGAGGTCGCGTACACGCTGATCAACGGCGATCTGCCGAGGGTCGATGAGCTGGCGACCTTCAAGAACGAGATCACCCAGCACACGCTGCTGCACGAGGACGTCAAGCGGTTCTTCGACGGCTTCCCGCGCGACGCCCACCCGATGGCCATGCTGTCCTCGGTGGTCAGCGCGCTGTCCACGTTCTACCAGGACAGCCACAACCCGTTCGACGAGCAGCAGCGTCACCTCTCGACGATCCGCCTCCTGGCGAAGCTTCCGACGATCGCGGCGTACGCCTACAAGAAGTCGATCGGGCACCCCTTCGTCTACCCGCGCAACGACCTCGGGTACGTCGAGAACTTCCTGCGCATGACCTTCTCGGTCCCCGCCCAGGAGTACGAGCTGGACCCGGTCGTCGTCTCGGCCCTGGACAAGCTGCTCATCCTGCACGCGGACCACGAGCAGAACTGTTCGACCTCCACCGTGCGTCTGGTCGGCTCCTCGCAGGCGAACATGTTCGCCTCGATCTCCGCCGGTATCTCGGCGCTGTGGGGCCCTCTGCACGGTGGCGCCAACCAGTCGGTCCTGGAGATGCTGGAAGGCATCCAGGCCAACGGCGGCGACGTCGACTCCTTCATCCGCAAGGTGAAGAACAAGGAGGACGGCGTCCGCCTGATGGGCTTCGGCCACCGGGTGTACAAGTCCTTCGACCCGCGCGCCAAGATCATCAAGGCTGCCGCGCACGACGTGCTGTCCGCGCTCGGCAAGTCCGACGAGCTGCTCGACATCGCGCTCAAGCTGGAGGAGCACGCGCTCTCCGACGACTACTTCGTCTCGCGCAACCTCTACCCCAACGTGGACTTCTACACCGGTCTGATCTACCGGGCCATGGGCTTCCCGACCGAGATGTTCACCGTGCTCTTCGCGCTCGGCCGGCTTCCCGGCTGGATCGCCCAGTGGCACGAGATGATCAAGGAGCCGGGTTCCCGCATCGGCCGCCCGCGCCAGATCTACACCGGCGAGGTCCTGCGCGACTTCGTCCCGGTCGAGGGCCGCTGACCCGGACCTCACAACCCCCTGTAGTGCCCGGCCTCTTCGGCCGACTGCCTTCGCCCCGCGTACCGCGCTTCGCACAGAGCGCGGTGTCCGGGGCGATTCGGCGTTGTGCGGGGCTTGAGCGGGGCGGGTACGGGGCTTGAGGGAGCTCATGCGGGGCGTGTACGGGGCTTGTGCGGGCTGGAAAGCGAGAAACGCCCCGCCGCCGATCCCCCCACGGGTCGACGGTCGGGGCGTTTCCCATATCCCGGAGCGGATTCCCCCCACGGGATCCGGCCGGGCGTCTGCAGGGAGCCGAAGCTCCCGTTGTTCTGTTGTGCTGCGGTCCGCCGGGGTACGTACGCACGGGAGGGCCGCTCAAAGCTCCCCGGTGCACGTGCCCCGGCCAACGCTTGCCACAGGAGCGTCCCCCAAGACACTCCATCGGACGTCCCCCAAGACATCCCTGGCATCGCACTCTAAGACTCGCGAACCCACCGGATGGTTACCCTGAAACCGGTGTGATCTAAATCTCTTTGTGGAAGTTGCGTGAAGGCACGCAACCGTAGGCTGTTCGTGACGACGAACACGGACGAAAACGCCATGGCGGCTCCCGCGATCATAGGGTTGAGCAGGCCACTTGCAGCCAGGGGCAAGGCCGCGACGTTGTACCCGAAGGCCCAGAAGAGGTTGCCCCTGATGGTGGCCAGCGTACGCCTGGAGAGGCGGATTGCGTCAGCCGTCACCTTGAGATCTCCACGAACCAGCGTGAGGTCGCTCGCCTCGATCGCCGCATCCGTCCCGGTGCCCATCGCCAGCCCCAGGTCCGCCGTGGCGAGGGCGGCCGCGTCGTTGACCCCGTCGCCGACCATGGCGACGACCCGGCCCTCGGCCTGAAGACGCTTCACGACGTTCACCTTGTCCTCGGGAAGCACCTCCGCGTGGACCTCGTCGATGCCCACCTCGTGTGCCACGGCCTCCGCCACCGCCCGGTTGTCGCCGGTCAGCAGCACGGGCTTCAGTCCCAGGGCGCGCAGCTCGCTCACGGCCGCCGCACTGCTGTCCTTGACCGCGTCCGCCACCCCGAACACGCCTCGGGCCTCCCCGTCCCAGGCCACGACGACCGCCGTACGGCCGAGCTCCTCGGCCTCCGCCAGGGCGCCCACCAGCGCGGGCGGGAGGGGGATCGCCGCGTCGGCGAGGAGACGGGGCCGCCCGACGAGGACGGCGTGGCCCTCGACGATGCCCTGGACGCCGAGTCCGGGGATGTTCTGGAAGTCCTCGGGGGTGGGGAGGGGGCCGGTGGT